>JBBFLE010000011.1 GCA_037481695.1 bacterium
TTTAAACTCGCTCTCTACCACGGCTTGGGCAAGCTCCCTATGCCACAGTTAACCCACAAATTCTTGTGAGGAGCCTTTTTTAAAAAAGGCCGATTCCCCAAAGTCCCCCTGCAAGGCGCTGGAGGCCCATTGCACATATTGAACTACCAGAGGCTTGTCCAGCCCATATTTCTTCCTTATGAACTCTATGTCCTGGGCAGATGCACTTTCCCCGGCCAGTGCGGCTGCAGGATCTCCAGAGAGCCTAAGGAGCATGAAACTGACCACAGACACTGTGAAGGCCACTGCCAAAGCCAGGGCAAGTCTTCTCAAGATGTAAAAAAACACCCTCTAAACCTCACTTCCACCTGGCTTCGAAGAACCTTGGCACTTCATCCGGGTAGGGGGTGAACTCCAGATCCTTATGAAAGGCATAGTTGGATACGTATGAAAACAAAGGCACCCAGTAGGCCTGCTCCGCGATTCTCTCCAGAGCCTTTTTGTAGAATTCCTTGCGTTTCTGAGGATCAACAGTGGTGTCTGCCACTTCCAGCCATTCCTTGACCTTTTCGTCCCTTGCAGAATCGTCATTGCTCAGCTTAAACCAGTATCCGGTTATGGCTGAGCAATCGTTTATGGAATAGGATCCCCATGTCCAGTATCCCAAGGCGGCCTTGCCAGCCTGCCACTTGTCTCTCATGGCCGCGTACTGCATGAACTGAAGATTGGCCTTGATTCCCACTGCCCTCAAGTAACCTACCACCGCCTCGGCATAGGGCCTTTCCCTGTACGCATACAAATCCACCTCGAATCCATTGGGATACCCTGCCTGGGCCAAGAGCTGTTTGGCCTTCTCTGGGTTGTAATCATAACGCATGGCATCCTGCTCCGTGCAGCCGAACTGGCTTGGGAAGCAGGCCGTGTGGATCACGCGGGATTGACCACCCACAAGCTTCCGGGCCATGCTTTCCCGGTCTATGGCATGGTTCAAGGCACGCCTTACTTCCAACTTCTGGAAGGGATTGGCCCCGGTTCTTCCAGCTGCATCCATGAACAGAAAGCCTATCCTCATGGTTTCCGCAGGCACCACCTGAATGTTGGGGACCTGAGCCAACTTTTCCACCTGATCGGGGGGCACTTGCCAGATCCAATCCAGTCCCCCGGTTATGAGCTCAGCCAGCTTTGTGTTCACCTCCTGTATGGTGCGCTGGGTTATCTTGGCTATGGAGGGTTTACCTTTGGGGCTGCCCTGGAAGTAATCTTCGTTTTTCACAAAAACTATGGATTTGCCTGGCTCCAACTTCTCCACGCGATAGGGGCCTGTTCCCACAGGTGAAAACCCGAAGCCCTTGGAGCCCACCTTGGTGTAGTAATCCTTGGGATAGATGGGCAGGTAATTGGCAAGATACTCCAGTGCTGCCGGAAAAGGCTTCTTGAGATGTATGCGAACCTTGTACTGATCAACCTCCTCAGCCCTTTCCATCCAGTTCACGTTCTGTTGCACCAATACTTTGTTCTCAGGGTTGGTGACGTAGTTGACTGTAAACACAACGTCCTTGGCATCCATGGGTTTCTTGTCATGAAAGACCACCCCTTTTCTGAGGTCCACCTCCAGTATGGTGTCGCTTATCCATCTGTAGCCTGTAGCCAGGGCCGGTACATATTCCGAGGTCTTGGGATCCCGGTAAAAGAGGGTGTCGTATATCAGGTAGCTGACTATTATTCCTTCTCTGGCTGTATTGTAATAAAGGTCCAAGGTCTCAAGCTCTTTCTCCCAGGCTATGTTGAGGGAATTGTCCTTCTTACCCGCTTGGCTCCAGGCAGGCCAACCAAGAAAGATCGCCAGGCCAAATGCCAAGAGCAAAAAAAACATACATACCTTCCTGGTGCTCATGGATCACCTCCTCGGGCTTTTTGGGTCACTAGGTGGCCACAGAGTGCTTCTTCTTAACATGAAGAAAAAGATCTCTGCAACCCCTTTTGCTGTTGCAAGGCAGGCTTGGATGCTTGACAATCTCTTCCCCTATCTCTAGCCTGGGTTCAATACACTGATCAAAGACAGGAGGTGGCCATGTCATCCAAGCTAGTGGAGTTTTTCAACAGGCAACCCAGATTGGGAGCCCTGGCCAGTTGTGATCGTCAAGGCAGGGTCAACGTGGCGTACTTCAATTCCCTGCGCATGTTGGACGATCGCACCGTGGTCATGGGCTTGGGTGAGAATAGAACCCTGGCTAACCTTCAGGAGAACCCTCATGCGGCTTTCATGATTCTGGAGCCGGGCAATACCCTGCAGACCTGGAAGGGCCTCAGAGTGTACATGGTCATGAAGAGCTGTGAGAGGCAGGGGCAGTTACTGGAGGAGATCAAGAGGGAGATAGCCAGACATGCCGGCGAGAAGGCCGCATCCCTGATCTGTGCGGCGGTCAGCTTCCAGGTCACAGAAATAAGACCTCTGGCCGATTTTGGACAGGGCTGGGAGAATTCCATCTGAGTCAACCGATGGCTTAAATCCGGGCATACCAGGGGGAACCTTACATGAGGGGGATGATGAGAATAGTGGTAAATCAGGATCAAGCCCAGGCTCCCACCGTGACCCTGATGGCCTTTTCCCCCCAAGGGGGTGACTGGATTCCACTGACAGAGCCTTGTGCCTCTGAGGAGCTGCTGGAGGCTCAGGTGCAACAATTGCACGAGACTCTGAAGAAGCTCGTTTTGGAAGCCAGGGCAGTTTTTGCCTCAGCATCCAGGGAGCCTCTTTCATCTGTTCCCGAGAGCCCAGAGGAAATATGGAAGCTCATGGAAAGCAAGGCTGATCTTGGGCAGATGAAACTTATCTTCAACGGGCTTGAGGAAAGGCGAAGGAGAGATCTGGCGGATTACATCTTAACCCATGCCAATGTGTTCAAGGGAGCAGGAGCGCTTTTTGCCCAACACTACGAAGAGGAGGGAGGAATTCTGGTTTGACGTGGAACGCTTCCATGGGCCCTGTATTGCTGGGATATGGATTTGTAGTCCTGGGGGTCTTGATAGCGGCCTATTCCACAAGAAGGGGCGGTCTTCTGCGTGCTTCCTCCAGCGCTGGCAATGCCTTCGGGGCTATGTTTATAACCGGGCTTTGGGTGGGGCTCATCCTAGGTGGCCTGGGCTCCATATTCTACGTATCGCCGCTGACCGGGGTGCTAACCCTTTCTATTCTCATTGCAGCCAGGCTGGCCATGATAAGAAAGAGGAAAAATCAAAGATAGGGCCCGGCTGAGTGCAGGATCACAGGGCTCTACCCGTGCTTTTCAATAAAGCAGGGCTTCATGGGATCATCATAAGCAGGCCAGCTTCACCATATTCTGGGATGAATCGAGAGATGTGGCCTGATGCCCTTGGGGGGCCTTCCAGGCCTGGAGCCGAATTTGATTTTTGAGGCTCGAATAACCTGGTCCCAAGGCCCAGGGATTTCTACTAAGGCCTTGTTACTTCAAGGACTGACCAGATTCCAGGTTTAAATGCGCTGGCTTCAGAACTGGTTTGGATCAAGATGTCTTTGAGAAGACTTGTATTACCCATTGGTGGGAATAATGCGGGGTGAAATCATCCTGGCCTTTGTAAATGGGAGTCCGTGAATTCTCCAGCCCAGGTACCCGTAGGAGGGGAATAATTGGCTCGGATCATACGGGTCAGAAAAGAAGAGAAAACAGCCATCCTGGGAAGAGGTGTAGTGGCCAAGGCTGGGGATGGTGCTTTGGCAGCAAGAGGGATTCTAGTAATGGGGGAGAAAATATTGGGTTTGATTCCATCCCATGAGGCGGGTCTTGAGAGTTTGGAAGCAGACCATGTGATAGATCTGTCCCATTGCTTTCTCTTCCCGGCCCTTGTGGATGCACACTTGCATCTTAGTTTGGGGGGTGAAAGCAAGGCAGGGCAGCGTCTCAGGGCCTGTCTGGAGTCAGGCATAGCCGCTGTTCGGGATGCGGGGCATAGGCATCCCCAGCAGCTTCTAAAAATGTTGAGGAACGGCCCCCAGGGAGTGGAGGTGCAAGTTTGTGGGTGGGCAATCCACGCTCCAGGCACATATGGATCGTTTTTGGGGCGAAGTGTGAAAGACATGGCAGAGTTCCAGCAGACATTGGAAAACCTCATAAATATGGGGGCCCTCTTTTTGAAGGTTATTCTCACGGGACCGGTAGATTTCGGGATGGGTCGGGTGTGGCCGGCCCAAGGCTTCCCAACAGCCGATTTGAGGCATATGGTCTCCAAGGCCAAGGAGGCCGGCCTTAAGGTCATGGTCCATGCCAATGGAAGCCAGGGGGTCAGGGCAGCCCTGGAGGCTGGTGTGGACACCTTGGAGCACGGATACCTGATAGACAAGCAGACCCTGCGTTTGATGTCCCAGACCTCCACAACATGGATACCCACCCTTGTGCCTGTGAGAAAACTCATGGACAGATGCTCCCAGGAGCCCCACTGCCCTGCCGATTTTTTGGAGAACCTAAGAAGGATTTATGACATTCAGAAAGAGAACTTGGCTGAGGCATATGAGCTGGGGGTGCGCATAGCTGCAGGCACTGATGCTGGGGCTCCCCATGTGGAACCAGGTGAATCCATTTATGAAGAGATGAGGTTACTGTCCCAGGCAGGACTGGGGCCTTGGGAAGCTCTCAGAGCAGCCACCTGCAATGGGGCAGAGATCCTTTGTGTCTCTTCCAGACCCGCCTTGGGGTGCTTAGAAAAGGGCTTCAGGACACACATCTTGGCCATCAGGGAGCCCAAGTGGCTCTTGGAGCCACAGCAGCTTGTGGCCGTGATATTGCCCGAAGATGGAAATAGGGCAGAAATGTGTTGACAAGTGAAGCAAGTTCCTGAAAAGTGATAATCGGGAACAGACCCAAAAACCAAAAGAGAGAGCTCCAGGGAAGTTTCAGGTATAGGCGTTACATGGGAGGAACCCTTGAGGGTCAAGATCAGCGGAATGTATAGCATTGCCCTGGCCAGGCTGCTTATGGAAGGAGGCCATGAGGTGGTGGAGCCCACGGCCGAGCTCAAAGCAAAGCTGGGAATTTGCGATGTGCAGGGAGCTCCTCAAACCATGATGCAAGATCGCTATAGTCTTCACGGAGTCGATATCATAGGGGAGACAGAATTGGTTTGGCAGTTGCTTCGCTTTTTGCAGGTACAACTGACAGATGCGGTCCTGGTAAGACTGGATCCAGAAGAAGAAAGAGACGGTTGGGTGAGGGCGGCCGTGGAGTTTCCCGGTGCGGCCAAGGAGGCGCTGGATCGTGTTCGTGGGACCGTGGTGCCCACAATTCCCAAACATCACAGGCTCAGGATAGTCAATTGGCGCGCGGTGAAGAGTTGTGAGCAAGACTTGGGAAATGACTCCTGGGAGATCCATCAGGCCGGGCAGAAATTGTTTCAGGAGCTGGTTTTGGGTTGCCTGGGCAGGGGTGGGTCCGTGAGGTTGGAACATGTAAGGGTTGGGGCAAGACCTGCCAGACCCAGGGAGGCCATTCTCATAGAGTTTTCCTCCGAGGGATTCGTGGTCAAGAGAAGGCTCAGCCAGGGATGGTATGATGGCTTGGACATGCCCATAGAGGAAGGGGATTATGCCATAACCGAGATCAGAGAGGGGGCATGGTCTGTGCGCCACGTTTATTATTCGGGCACTGGCGCCATGAAAGGAGAATATCACAACATCAACACCCCAGTGGAGATGTATCCATATGGGGCCAGATATGTGGATCTGGAGATAGACGTGGTGCGCCGTCCTGGAGAGCCAGCCTTTCTTGTGGACAAAGAAAGGCTGGAGTTGCTTGCCAGGGAGGGATATGTATCAGAAAACCTCAGGAACAAGGCCTTGGAGGTTGCCCAAGGCATACTTCAACGTCTTAACCGTTGAGTCAGTCTCCCAGACAAATCCCCAGATCCCTGGCAGTTTCAACCGTGTCTGAGTCAAGAGGTACCTTTTTCATCCTCTCTACAGCCATCTGCAAAGGAACGGCTGTCATTCCAGGAGGGTTGTTGGCCACCATTATGCCAGAGAGGCCCTGCTCGATGAATCTGACCGCAGCGGCTCCAAAGCGGGTGGCCAGGAGCCTGTCAAAGGTTGTAGGTGATCCTCCCCTTTGCAGGTGTCCTAAGACCAGTGACCTCGTATCCTTGCCTGTTCTATGGGCGATCTCCCTGGCCACGTTTTCTCCAACGCCTCCCAGCAACACCTGATCCCGGCCGGGCTCTCCGCTTCCCTTCACGGTAATGGCACCACCTATGGGAGCGGCTCCTTCTGCCACCACAACTATTCCATAGCGCCTTCCATTCAGTTCGTTTTCCATGAGACGCCGGCATACCTTCTCTATGTCATAAGGAATCTCCGGGATGAGTATGACATCTGCCGAGCCTGCAATGCCGCTATGCAAAGCTATCCAACCCGCATATCTGCCCATCACCTCCACCACCATTATTCTCTCGTGAGCCGAAGCAGTGGAGTGAAGCTTGTCTATGGCCTCCGTGGCTGTGGAAACCGCTGTGTCAAAACCGAAGGTTACCATGGTGGCCGAAAGATCGTTGTCTATGGTCTTGGGGATGCCCACCACTGGTATTCCCTTCTCAAAGAAACGATGAGCAATTGCCAGGCTTCCATCACCGCCTACTGCTATGAGGTAATCCAAACCAAGCCTCTTGAAATTCGAAACTATCTTGTCCGAAACATCCCTTTTCTGGACCTCCCCAGATGCGGTTTCCACCACCAGCTCGAAGGGATTGGCCTTGTTGGTGGTTCCCAATATGGTGCCTCCCAAGGCCGTAATGTTGGCCACCATCTCCGGACTCAACCTAACCATTTGGTCGATGTCCAGGAGCCCTTCGTAACCGTTTCGGCTCCCGTATACCTCCCAGCTCCTTTGGTGGGCTGCCAGAACAACCGCTCTGATAACGGCATTTAGTCCTGGGGCATCTCCACCTCCCGTGTTGATGACAATTCTGGTGCCCCTTGGCATATCTTCCTCTCCTAAAAGATTTCTATTTGATGCCCCCTGCCCAAAGCCCTTTTGAATCTTCAGGGCTCCAAGGTCTTATCGGTCCAAATCCTGTTTCACTTGAAAAGGACTCCTTACGGGACCATGTCTAGACGAGCCCGAACCCATGCATCCCTCATGGAAGTGCCCCAAGGCTCACAGGTGGCAGACCAGGCTGCCTGGGCCTGGAGTTGGCCGTATAAAAAGAACAACTACCGTGAAACCAGGCCCAAGAGTCTCCAGGAGATTTTATTGGGACACGAGAAAAAACAAAACCCTTTTCCACCAGGTGGCCTCGTGCTTAAATGGTAATTTCTTAGGCTTCATAAGTGGGCCAGGGGAAATAGAGAAACATGGCAGGAATCGCAAAGGCTTAGCAAGGGTTGGTCCTAAACGGGTTGTGGTTTTCCCCATGTGGTCTGCCCCAGATCCAGAGGCCCGAAAGCCGGTAAATGTACCGGGGCTTGGCAATGCCGTCCCAAGGTAACAGATCTGGGGGAATGATGGGGCCAGAGAAGATGTTTTCCTGAGGAGAAAAAAATTGGTGATTCACTCGGACACTGGGCTTTGTATGAGGCTTCTAGAGGGCAATTATGCCATTTGCCAACTTTGCTCTGGCAGCTCTATTCCTGAATGGGCCCTGGGAGGGCAATGGGCTTCTTTCACCATGAGCCCCCGGGAACTCTCTTTGGTTTGTCTTGAGGAGAGGGTGCCTCAGGGAGTCATTTGCCAAAGGGGATGGCGCGTGTTGGAGTTACAGGGACCAGTGGATCCCAACTCCGTAGGGGTCATCTCCAGGATAAGCTCTGCTTTGGCTGAAGCCTCGATCCCTCTTTGTGTGATATCTGCCTATGAGACAGATTACTTCCTGATTAGAGATGAGGATCTGGGCAGGGCCATGGAGGTGCTAGAAGGCAAAGGCAGCAGAATTGGTGGCCGGAGCAGATGTGGGAGGGATAGGTGATGAGGATGAAGATGGGTGATTTTGGAAGGAGTCATGCAACAGGGATCGCTTCTTCTGAGTTTCAAAGACCTCTTTTGGGCCATGAGACCATCAAGAACAGGCTGAGGGAGATATGGTGGGCCATTGCTGTTGCCCAAAGGCTTTTCATGGGGAAGCTCAGGAGGTTCTATCTTGTGCACTTCAGAAAAACGTATGTCTTAGCCAAGTTGTCTTCCCGGAAGGGAAACTGCCGACAGTGCGGAGTTTGCTGTGGCTTTATTTTCAGGTGTCCTGCTTTGAGCTGTGAGGGATTATGCAGAGTTTATGACACTTGCAGGTGGAAGGCCTGCACCTTTTTCCCACTGGACGAGAGAGACCTCCTGGATGTGGCAGTCTCTGGAGGGGCTTGTGGGTATTTCTGGAAGGAACCATAATTGGCTATTTAAGGCCATGACCAGAGGGGAAATCCTGATACTTCTCCAAGGCCAAGAGCTTCCAATTGATCTGAGGAGGATTGCAGATGCCTAAAGTGACCATCACACAGCTACAGAAGATGAAAGAGAGGGGGGAGCGCATAAGCATGACCACTGCTTATGACTATCCCACGGCCCACTTCGTGGACAAGGCCGGTATAGAGGTTATCCTGGTGGGGGATTCCTTGGCCATGACAGTACTGGGTTTGGATTCCACGGTGCCGGTGACCATGGAAGAGATGATCCACCACATCAGGCCTGTGGTGCGAGGGGCCCCCAATGCCTTGATAGTGGGTGACATGCCCTTTGGCTCTTACAATGTTTCATGTGAACAGGCCATAATGAACGCCACCCGCCTGATTAAAGAAGGAGGATGTGATGTGGTTAAGTTGGAAGGAGGCTCGGAGGTGGCGGACAAGGTCAAAGCCATAGTTGATGGCGGCATTCCGGTGATGGCTCATATAGGCCTTACTCCTCAAACCATATCCAAGCTTGGGGGTTTCAAGGTGCAAGGAAAGGATCTCCAGGCTGTCAAAAACCTGCTGGAAGGCGCCCTGGCCCTGGAGGAGGCAGGTGCTTTCTCCATGGTCATAGAATGTGTACCGGAAGAAGTAGGCAGGCTCATCACCAAGAAACTCAGGATTCCCACCATAGGCATCGGGGCAGGCAGATACTGTGACGGCCAGGTCTTGGTTTTCCACGACATGTTGGGCTTGTTCGAGAAATTCCTGCCCAAGTTTGTGAAGCGTTACGCAAACCTGGGACCGGAAGTGATCCGTGCCCTACAGGAGTTCAAACAGGAGATAAAGCAAGGGAGCTTTCCTTCGGATGAGTTTGTGTTCGGAGGCGTAACACAAGAGGACTTAAGAGCCTTGTACTGATTCCTGATGGGGCAGGGGAAAAAGGTGTGAGAGAAAAAGGAGATTCTCGGGGAAAAATGAAAGTGGCAGTGCTTGGGGCCGGAGCCATGGGTTCGCTCTTTGGGGGCATGCTGGCACAGAGGGGTCACCATGTGTGGCTCCTGGATATCTGGAAGGAACACGTGGAGACCATTGGAAAAAGGGGGCTTCGCATAACAGGTCTTAGCGGGGACCGGGTGATCAAGAGCGTCAAGGCGGCCAGCTCGGCCCAAGAGGTGGGGAGTGTGGATCTGGTCATCGTTTTTGTGAAGTCCACGGTAACAGAAGAAGCGGTCAGGAGTGCCAGCTCTCTTTTCGGGCCTGAGACTTTGGCCCTGACTCTGCAAAACGGAATCGGAAATGTGGAGCAGATCGCAAGAGTAATAGGCTCGCGAAATGTTCTGGCAGGAACCACGGCCCAAGGGGCCACTGTGTTGGGCCCAGGAGAAATATATCATGCAGGTCAGGGCCCAACGGCCATAGGTGAACTAATGGGAGCTGTCACGCCCAGGGTAAAGAATGTGGCTGCCATCTTCAATGATGCGGGTATCCAGACAAGCGTTTCAGACAATGTCATGGGGCTCATCTGGGGCAAGCTTCTGGTGAACTTGGGTATAAATGCCCTGACAGCCTTGACAGGGCTCAGAAACGGACAGCTGCTGGATCATCCCGAGACGGTTGAAATCTTGGAATTGGCGGTGCTGGAAGGATTTCGGGTGTGCAAGGCCAAGGGTATTAGCCTTCCCTACGAAGATCCAGTGGCCCACACCAAGGAGGTGGCCATGGCTACCTCCAGCAACATTTCCTCCATGCTGCAGGATGTCAAGAATCGCAGAAAAACAGAGATCGAGATGATAAACGGAGCAGTAGTCAGGGAAGCCCAGGCCATGGGTATTGAAACCCCGGTAAACAAGGTGCTTACAAACCTGGTTCGTGTGCTTGAACGTTCATATATCCATGGATCTCAAAAGCCTTGATGAGACACATGGCCCCAAACCGGCTGCCCTGGGGATCCAACTCGCCCACTGCCAAGACGTGCCACCCGGGGCTTGGAAATCTCTCCTGCCAGGCCCTTCAGGCTTGGACCCTGCTCAGAATCGCAGCCATACGGATGGCCTCTATCATTGATCCCGCATTGGCCAGCCCCTTTCCTGCCTTGCCAAAGGCAGTGCCATGGTCCACGGAAACCCTGACTATGGGGAGCCCGAGGGTTATGTTTACCCCAGATACCTCGGACCATGTGTTTGTCTTTTCGTCATAGCGGAACCCCACCAGTTTCACGGGAATATGACCCTGATCGTGATACATGACCACCACCAGGTCATACATGTTTCCCATCATCTTGGAGAACACTGTGTCCGCTGGTATGGGGCCATCGGCCAGGATTCCCCTTTTTCTGGCCTCCTCCACCGCAGGTATTATCTCCTTTTGTTCTTCGTTGCCGAAGAGGCCTGCCTCCCCGGCATGGGGGTTGAGGGCAGCCACAGCTATCCTGGGTGGATCAATGCCCATCTTCTTGAGGACCTCATGGGAAAGAGTGATGACCTTCAGTATCCTCTCTTTTTTTACCCTATCACAGGCCTCTTTCAGACTCACATGGGTGGAGACGTGCACCACCCTGAAAGCTCCGTGAGCCAGCATCATGGCGTAGTCTTTGGTGCCGGTCATGTGTGCGAATATCTCTGTATGGCCAGCAAAATGATGGCCTGCAGCATTTATGGCCTCTTTGTGGATGGGCCCTGTGACCGTGGCGTGGATCTGACCGGCAATGGCCAGCTGGATTAGTTTTTGCACATATTGGAACGAGGCTTCACCCTGCTCAGGGCTTATTGATCCATATCTTATTTTGGATTTGGGCATGTTGGGGATGTGAAGCACATCCAAGGTGCCCCACTGGTACAGGCCTTGGTCTGGGCTGGATATGGGATTGATTCTTAACTTGAGAGCTGTTATGCGAAGGGCTTCCTCCATGACCCCAGTATCTGATATCACCATGGGCCTGCACAAAGAATATATGTCTTGGAGGGCCAGGGCCTTTGCCGTCACCTCAGGGCCTATTCCTCCCGGGTCCCCTACGGAGATGCCCAGAATGGGCCTAAATTTATCCCGTGGGTCCTTCTGGTTTTTCATCTGATTCTTCCTTTCTTTTCCTTTGGGGGCTGAACCCCTGGATCAAGCCTTCCAGGATTCTGGCCATGATCTGATCCTCTCCAAAAGCACCTGCCTTGGTCAAGATCAGCATGCCAGGCTTTGAGCCCCCATGAGCTCTTCCCAGCACAACGCCCGGAAGGGGTTCTGCCAGAAGCAAGATACTCTCCACAGCTAGATGTGTCAGGGCAGCCTGGGCGGTTTCCCCGCCTGTGAGAAAAAGAGTCTGGGGAGACCATATCTGGACAATTTTTTTTGCCGCAAGGGCCAGGGCTTGAGTCATGCGCTTGGGATCCGGGCCTTGGGCTCTGGGCTGCTCTGGGGTAAGCAGGATACATCCTCTTCTCATACCAGAAATCCAATCCCATGGCTCCTTTTTCTTGCCATAGCTCTCCCATGGCACAGAAAGCCTGCATACCATGGGGTTTTTAAGTAGTACTGTCATCTGAGTCTTGGCTCTTGGGGAGTTGGATCCTACAACAAAAAGGTGGCGCTCAAGACCCATCTTCAATGGTTCTTCTCTGGAGGCTTTTCTATGCTCAAACCTGCTCTGGGCCAAGGCTGTGGCAAGACCTGCTGAGCCCACGGGCAGTGCATCCATTTTCAAGGCCATGGCAGCTATTTTCCTGAGGTGTCTCATCTGGGTGGCGTCGAAGGTTATTTGCCGAATCCCGCTGGAGACCAGTCTCTCTATATGCCTCTGGAGGCTCATCTGTGAACCTTCCAACAGCTCTAGACTCAAATGTGCAACGGGAAGCTTCCATGGGCCGCTGACCATTTCCCTCAGCTCGGAGGAGCCCACTGGGCACAGAGGGTCTCTGGCCATCTCGCTTTGGGAAACGGGCACACCGTAAACAAGATGGACTCCTCCCAGGGTTGTCCTGCCCATCTCAGGATAGGCCGGAGCTATGAAGGCGCAAGGTTTAGCCAAAGCCTCAAGCAGTGCCTGAACCTCAACACCCACATTTCCTCGCATGCAGGAGTCCACCTTCTTGTAAACCAGGGCAGGAGCCATCTTTATAAGCCAAGAAGTCCATGTGCTGAGTCGGTTATGCGCTTCATGAGGTGGAAGATTCCTGGAGTCAGTGTGCACCCCCAAGGCTGTTGAGCTTGAGGGATCCCATGGGCTTGAGGGAATTTCTCCAGGGAAGAGCCAGACCTCTTCCATATATGGACAGAACCTTACCGTTGTGTCAGCCGCACCGGTAAGATCGTCGGCTATTACCACCAGTTCCAGCATGGAATGTGTTTCCGGCCAGGTCTTGAGAACATGATTCAAAAGGCCTTCACAGGAAGAGTGTCAGGTGCATGGGTCAGCACCGCCACCCTGGCCTCTGGCCCTTGTTTCTTGAAAGCCTCTTTTAGGGCCTCTTGGGGGTCCTGGGCATGAACAAATCCAAGTCTTTTTTTGTCCTCCACAGAAATGCCGGGAGAAACAAGTATCACCTGGGCCTTCTCCCTTACCTTGGCCCAGGCCACAGCCAGAGCCGTGGCAACACCATTTCTTATCTGCCCTGACCTGTAAGCCCTCTCTATGCGCTGCGAGGGCCATGCCGTAAACTTCAACATGCCGGTGTGCACCGGAGAGACCCCCTCTGGAGCAGGGGTAATTACTATTATGCTTCCGCCTGGCTTCACCATTCTGGCTGCTGGATAAAGGGCTTTATGGGACTGCCAGAAGTCTATGTCACATGGGCAAGAGTTGGCTATGACCACATCTGGGGTTTCGTAAAATGGTATTCCATATATTTTTCTCGCCAGCTTGACACCCTCTTGAAAAACTCTCTTCATCTTGCCAAAGAAGACCCCTGCCACCTGGCCTTCTGGGTTGAGAACCACGTTGAGGATGCTCTTCATGCCCACCCTCTCTGCCATGTCATCCATGTCCCTTCTAACCGGATTATCCTCCAGGCCCAAGAGGCTGTCCTCACCCCTGGTGGATAGAAGGTGGGTCTCGGCAGTTGTGATAGCCCCGCAAATGCCAGGTTGGACTATCTTGGATGAGCCCGAGAAGCCTGGTATGTGATGGGGCACAATGGCTCCCAGTCCGATGATGAGGTCTGCTTCCAATGCTGCTTTGTTGACCCAAAGAGGAGTACCCTGGCTGGATGTGCCCAGCTCCACCAACTGATTTGGATCCCTCCAGTCGTGGTTGAAGACACGAAAAGCTCCATAAACCCTGTCCCCGACCTTGACCCTCATCTCTTCTTGGGTCATGGGTCTGTGGGTTCCCAGGGCCATGAGGATGGATATGCGATCCTTGGGGACGCCTGCCTTACCCAGCCCATCCAGCAAAGGGGGAAGCAGTCTGTGTGCCGGGGTCAGACGGGTGTTGTCATCGCTCAGGATTAGCACTCGATCCGATGGTTTAACCCATTCCCACAGGGGAGCCTGCTCCAGGGGAGAATTCAAGGCCTTGTGCAGCTCTGATTCCAGGTCCTCTAGGGGTTGCCAATTCCTGGGGGTCAGCACTTGGGCCAGGTTGGAGTCTTCCATCTGGATGGAAATTTGACTGTCTCCAAAAGGCAGCTTCACTCTCACCATCTGGGATCCCTTTTGGCCTTCATGGAGAGCCCATCACCAGCTTGGGCAAGAAGGTGCTAAGCCACGGTACGTAAGTAACTATGCCCAAGACCACCAAAGACACCAGAAAAGGAGGCCATATTGCCTTGGAAAGGGAATCCATGGTGATGTTGGCAACTCCACAGACAGCAAAGAGCACTGCTCCCACAGGAGGCGTGATCAATCCCAAAACCAGGTTTAGGCAGATTACCACGCCCATGTGCACCGGATCTATGCCTACTGATGCGGCGATGGGAGCCAGCACAGGGGTCACAATGACCAAAGCTGGGGCTGTTTCTATGGGTATTCCCAGAAGCAGCAAAAACACGTTTATCAGAAGTAATATCACATAGGGTGAGGTGGTCACACCAGATATCCATTCCAGAAGCATCTGGGGAATCTGATCAGCTGCCACTATCCAGGCAAAAGGCTCAGACATGGCAATCAAGAGCATAACCATTCCGGATTCAAGACCGGATTTCAAAAGCACTTCAGGAAGATCTTTGATCTTTAGACGCCTGTACACAAAGAAGCCCACCAGCACGGCGTAGAGCACCGCCACCCCCGCTGCTTCGGTGGGGGTGAATGCTCCGGTCAATATGCCCCCCATAATGATCAAGGGCATGAGAAGTGCCGGAAGCGCCCTCCAGCCTGCCAACAAGATCTCCTTGAGAGGTTTCTTCTCGTCTTTGGGATACCCCTTCTTGGATGCCACCAGATACATGTAGAGCATCAAAGCCAGTCCCAACAGAATGCCTGGGAAAACCCCGCCCAGGAAAAGAGCCCCTATGGACACGCTGGCCGACACACCATAGATGATGAAGGGAATGCTGGGAGGAATTATGGGCCCCATACATGATGCCACGCTTGTCACAGCAGCGCTCACATCCTGATCATACCCCGCTTTTCTCATGGCAGGTATCATGACCACTCCTATGGCCACTGCAGTGGCCACAGCTGCCCCTGAAATGGCTGAGAAGATGGCACAGGCAAATATGGTGGCCAAACCCAGCCCTCCCCTGATGTGTCCCATGAGAGTACGGGCGAAGCCCACCAGGTCGGGAGTTATTCCACCGGCATTCATGAGGTTTCCTGCCAGCATGAACAAAGGTATGGCCAGAAGCGGAAAGCTTGTGAGACCGCCGAAAGTGGTCTGTATCAGCATGGCCAGTGGGATGTTACCGCTTATGAGAGAATAGATGAGGGAAGAGCCTCCCAGTCCCACCAAGATGGGGGCGGATAGGGCTAATAGAGCCAGAAAGGATGCGGCAAATACCAGGATCATGCCTCAGCTCCTCTCTTCTGGAGCCCCAGGAAACCCAAGAACTCCTCCAGGGTTATGAAGAACATGATGAAAAACCCGGCGGGTAGCGAGGCATAAGGTATGCTCATCACAAGGCCTATGGCAGGAGAAGTCTGCCTATAATTGTATATGGTTTGGTAGAGCCCCCAGGCGAACATCACTGCAAAGAAAAACAGCGAAAAGATGTAACCCACTGTTCTGAGCCACTTGGCGGCCATGGGTGGCACCGCATCCACCAGGGCCGTCACTGCCACCTGGTAGCCTTTTCTCAGGCCCACTGCTCCGCCTAGCATGGAAGCCCAGGCCAGAGAATAGGTGGAAACTTCCCCTGACCAAATGGTCATTTTCCCGAAGATGTATCTGCCCAATACTTCATAAGGAATTACCACTCCTATCACGGCCATAAAAAAAATGGTCCCCCATGAGCCCCATTTGACGTTGATGTCGTTGAATTTCTTAAGCGCTCTCATCTCCTACTCCGCCATTGGAAGTGATGATTGGGGTCTTCCATTTAAGAAAAGGTGCTGGATATGGTTTTTGACCTTGCTGCAAAGGACTTGACATGCAGGGGCTGACTTTCTCTGAGATGAGGGGAAGGGCGCTCAGCAATTAAAAGGGGCGTCCCCCCCCCTCACAACCATCTTACTTGGCGTTCATTATGGCTTCTATTTTCTCCTTGGGAAACTCGTTTGAGAACTGCTCATAGCTGGGCAGCATGGCTTTCCTGAAGCTTTCCTTGTCAACATCACGGATCACCTGGACTCCCTTGGCCTCCATTTCCTTGATCTTTCTTTCTTCGTCATCGCGGTTGAGCTTTCGCTGAAATTTACCCACCTCCAATGCGGTCTTCATGAACAATTCCTGATCCTCTTTGGGCATGGAGTCAAACACCTTCTTGCTCATCATCAAAATGGCCGGGGAATAAACGTGACCTGTTAAGGAAAGGTATTTTTGCCCGGCATCCCAGAACTTGGAACTGTAAATGACCGCCACTGGATTTTCCTGGCCGTCTATGACCTTTTGCTGCAGTGCCGTAAAAACCTCCCCAAAGGCCATGGGGGTAGGATTCAGCCCTGCAGCCTTCCAGGCTGCCAGGTGAACCTTGTTCTCCATGGTTCGGATCTTGAGGCCCTTGGCATCCTCCACTTTTTTCACGGGCACCTTGCTGTTGGTAAGATGTCTGAATCCATTTTCCCAGAAAGCCAGTCCCTTCAAATTGGCTTTTTCAAAATCATCCAGGAGCTTGCGGCCTATGGGGCCATCCAGCACCGAGTCCACATGATCATAGTCTCTGAAAAGAAACGGAAAATCCAATATGTTGATGGAAGGGCTGAAACCTCCCTGGGGCCCGGTGGAAGTCACCAGTAATTCAATGGCACCCTGCTGCACGCCTTCGGTCATCTCCCGCTCACCCTTACCCAACTGACCGGCCGGGTATATCTTTATTTGTATTCTCCCGTTGGTCCTCTCTTTGATGAGATCCGCGAACTTCTGCCCGCCTACGTTATATGGATGGTCAGGAGCCACAGAAGAAGCCAGTTTCATGTTGGCCTTGAACTGGGCAGGGGCCTCCTGTGCCAGTGCGGGGATAAGAAGTGCCCCAAGTGCTGCCAAAAGAATCCTTTTCATTTTCCGCCTCCCATTGATTTTTAAATTTTTCCCCAAGTAAGGGGAAAGCCCTGCTCTATGAACTTTTTCAAGCTGATGGTCCACATGAAGAGCACCTGAAATATGGCCCACCACCTCGTTTCTGTCAAGCTATAGGCCCTTTTTGCGCATGGCATCCTGGAGCTTGGTTAGCTCGCCCTCCACCATGGAATAGGTGTGCTCTTGAGCCGGGAACCTCCTCTGCCTCACATCATCGCAGTATTCTTTGAAAGCCTTAAGGATTTCCTCTGCCAGGTTCGCATATTTTTTTACGAACTTGGGCGTGAAGGCCTGGAAAATCCCCAGGATGTCGCTGCATATCATGACCTCACCATCGGTGTGAACACCGGCTCCTATTCCATAAACCGGTATTCTCAGGATCTCCCTCATTATCTTTGTGACCTCTGGGGGCACGGCCTCCACCAAGATGGAGAAAGCCCCGGCTTCTTGAACTGCCAAGGCATCCTCTATGAGTTCCATGGCCGAATCCGCGGTTCGTCCTTGAGCCTTGAAGCCCCCCAGCTGCCCTGAGCTCTGGGGTGTGAGCCCTATGTGGCCCATGACAAGCATCCCGCCGTCAGCTATGGCCCGGATCTGAGGGCAGACCCTTCTGCCTCCTTCCAGTTTGATGGCATCCGCCCTAGCCTCTTTGAAAAAGCGGCCAGCGTTACGCACTGCTTCTTCCACACTCACCTGGTAGGACAGAAAGGGCATGTCACCTATGACAAAGGTGTTGGGGGCTCCCCTTCTCACTGCCTCACAGTGCCATATGCACTGCTCCATGGTGACTGGCACGGTGCCTTCATAGCCGTAAACGCACATGCCCATGGAATCCCCCACAAGGAGCATGTCCATGCCAGCCTGTTCTCCAAAGTAAGCAGTCCAATAATCGTACGCAGTGATCCATACGGCCTTCTTGCCTTCTTCCTTCATGCGCTGGAGATCCAGCCTACTCAGTTTTTTTCTCGGCGCCATTTTCATGCTCCCATGTCACTTGATATATGAGCTGTCTAATTTTTTGAGGCTAATCCGTGCTCATCAGACTTGTCAACCCATTTGAGAAGCTCTTGGCCTTGGAATTCCGTGCCTCTGGAGTAGAATGGATCATAAAATCTGAAAACTCCTGCAAGAGCCCCATGGCTCTTAAGTCGGGAAAAGCGAGGTACAGATGCTCAAAGAGGAAGTCTCCAGGGAATTAAGAGACATAGTGGGTGGGCAGGACTACCTGGACAGCCCAGAGGATCTTGTAAATTACTCCTATGATGCATACCTTCCCGAGGCCAGGCCAGATGCCGTGCTTCTTCCAAGGAGCACCGAGCAGGTTGCTTCCATCATGCGCATAGCCCACAGGGAGTCCATTGCCGTCACCCCAAGGGGGGCCGGAACCAACATAGTGGGGGGCACGGTTCCCATGAGAGGTGGGATCGTGCTCTGTTTTACCCGCATGAACAGAATCCTGGAGATTCACCCCGAGGACAGATACGCTGTGGTGCAACCGGGGGTAGTCAATGCCCAACTCCAGTCGGCTGTGGCCCGCTTTGGGCTTTTCTATCCTCCTGACCCTGCCTCCCTCAATGTTTCCACCATAGGGGGAAATGTGGCTGAAAATGCAGGGGGTCCCAGGGCAGTGAAGTACGGAGTTACCAGGGATTACCTGCTGGGCCTGAGCGTGGTGCTAGCCGACGGCCGCATCATCCAAACAGGTGGCAGGACCACTAAGAATGTTACAGGCTACGATCTTACAGCTCTTTTCTGCGGCTCTGAGGGCACCTTGGGTCTCATTACAGAGATAGTTGTGAGGCTAATTTGCAAGCCCGAGGCCCAAAGGAGTATCCAGGCCATATTTTCCGATTTGGATGGGGCAGGGCAGGCGGTCTCCAAAATCATGGCCGCCGGGATAGTGCCCGTAGCCTTGGAACTCATGGATTCCACGGTGATAAGGCTCATAGAGGAGTCCCAGAAGGTGGGGCTTCCTGTGGAGGCTGAGGGACTCTTGCTCATCCAAGTGGATGGCTCCGAGGAAAATGTGATGGGGGAGGCGCAAAAGGTAGCTGCCTTCTGCCAGGAGAACGGAGCAAGGGAGGTACGTGTGTCCAAGGATCCCAAAGACGAGGAGCTTCTTTGGTTTGCCCGCAGGAGCGCCTTTGGGGTCATGGCAAGGGCAAGGCCCAATTGCATAGTGGAAGATGTGACAGTGCCTGTGAGCAAATTGCCTGCCATGGTGCGCAGCATAGTTGCTCTGGCCAAGGCTCGGGGAGTGACCGTGGGGGTGCTGGCCCATGCAGGAGACGGAAACATGCATCCCTTGATCCTGTTTGACCGTAGGGATCCGCAGGAGTGGAAGAAGGTGGAGAGCTTCACCAGGGATTTGTTTGAGAAGGCAGTGGAGTTTGGAGGCACTCTATCAGGAGAGCACGGCATAGGAATGGCCAAGCATGAATTCCTGCCCATGGTCATGAACCAGGAGACTCGAGAGTTGATACGCCAATTAAAGGCCTGCCTGGATCCCAAGGGGATCCTCAATCCTGGAAAGTTCGTTTGAGAGGTAACTGTCTTAAGTAATTTTTGTGAGGCCTACTCCAAGATCTAATTCTAAAGTTCAGGAAAGGAATCCCATGGAACACAAGACCGAGCAATCTCTGCTCAGCCCTGAAACAATGGAGAACATCCATCACTGCAACAAATGCGGGCTTTGCATGGCAGCCTGTCCAGTATACAAAGAACTGCTTCTGGAACCAGCCAGCCCCCGAGGCAAGGTTCAGCTTTCCAGACACCTTCTGCAGGGGGATCTGGAACTATCCCCCAGGGTGAAAGAGATCCTCTCCCAATGCTTGCTTTGCGGCTCTTGTGTGGCCGCATGCCCCAGTGGAGTGCAAGGGGACAGGCTCTTCTCTGGTTTTAGGTGGCGTGTAACCAGAAGGTACGGGGTGGATTGGAAAAAGAGGATCCTATTTCAGCTGTTGGCCCATCCTTGGCTGACCGCAGGTTCAGCTCGCCTCGGCCGCTGGGCCAAAGATATCCTGGGAAAAAAATTGCAGGCAGGGATAAAAGCCGGGAATCTACCCCTGGATAGAATACCTCCTTTTAACCAGCAACCCTTTTCCCACCAGGCCCCAGAAGTGATGAACCCCGAAGGGGAAATCAGGGCCAGGGTCTTCTATTTCCATGGTTGCGCCACCAACTATCTGTTTGACCGGGTGGGGCATGCGGTGCTCTCTGTGCTCTCCAAGATGGGGATTCAGGTCATCACTCCCAAGAAACAGGGTTGCTGCGGGGTGCCCATGTTCTTGTCTGGGGCCAGAGAAGAGTCCTTGGCCTGTATCAGCGAGGTGCTCAAGACCTTCGCCAGCCAGGAGGTGGACGCCGTGGTGGTTGACTGTGCCACTTGTGGCTCGGCCTTTGTCAGGGAGTATCCTCACATGCTCGGGGAGCTAAGAAGCCTTGGGGAGGATGTCAGTGGGGAACTGATCCAGGCAGCACAACTGCTTTCACAAAAGACAAGGGATGTGACGGCCTTCATAGGGGATCATATGAGCTGGCTTCCTGAAATGACTCAGGCAGGGCCTTTGATCAAAGTCACTTATCACGATCCTTGTCATTTGCTGAAGGCTCAGGGAATAGGGATTCTGCCCAGAAAGGTCTTGGCTGGTCTGCCCAATGTGGAGTTTGTGGAGATGGAAGCAGCGGATGCTTGCTGTGGAGGAGGTGGCTCCTTTCAGGTGGAGCATCCGGAGATCTCGGCTGGCATAACCAGCAAGAAGATACAAAATGTCCAAGCCACAGGCGCCAATGTTGTGGCCACAGGGTGTCCTGGATGCAGGATCACCATCGGAGCCCACCTGGACCCAGAGCTTGAGATAGGAGTCTTGCATCCCGTAGAGCTCATAGAGCTGGCCATAAAAGCCCAAACAGGGTCTGCTCCTTGACACCCAGCGTGGCCATCCCCTAACATGCGATAATCGCATGGGTAATTCTAGTCAGGAGTTTTCTTGGAATGTTCGAGAGCTTGAGCGATAAACTGCAATCGGTCTTCAAGAAAATAAGAGGACACGGCACCCTCAGTGAGGCCAACATGCAAGAGGCCTTAAGAGAAGTGCGATTGGCTCTCTTGGAGGCTGATGTCCATTACAAGGTGGTAAAGGACTTTGTGGAGTCTGTGCGAGCCAAGGCCCTGGGCCAGGAAGTTCTCCAGAGCCTCAGCCCGGGTCAGCAGCTTGTGAAGATTGTCCACGATGAGCTGGTCAGGCTCATGGGGGAGGGGGAACGGAAGCTGGACCTCAGTGGAACGCCTGCCAATGTGATGCTAGTGGGGTTGCAAGGCTCAGGCAAGACCACCACAGGAGGCAAACTGGCAAGATGGCTCTCAAGCCAGGGACGTAAGGTGGGGATGGTGCCCGCTGACCTATATAGACCGGCGGCTGTGGAACAGGTTTTCCAACTTTGTGAGATGTTGGGGGTGCCTGCCTTCAGGCCTACGAGGCAAGAGGATCCGGTGCAGATCTGCCTTGGGGCCCAGGCCTGGGCCAGGCAGGAAGGCTTGGACACCCTGATATTGGACACCGCCGGCCGACTCCACATTGATGAGTCCTTGATGGATGAGCTCAGAAAGATAAAGGCTGCTGTGGCACCCAGAGAGAGCCTTCTGGTGGTAGACGCCATGACCGGGCAGGACGCTGTCCAGATAGCGCAGGCCTTTAAGGACAAGCTGGACATCACTGGGGTGATTCTGACCAAACTGGACGGGGATGCCAGGGGTGGGGCAGCCCTATCCATCAGGGCCGTGACACTAAGGCCCATAGTGTTTGTAGGTGTGGGGGAAAAACTGGATGCCCTGGAGGTGTTCCACCCGGATAGGATGGCCTCACGCATCCTGGGCATGGGTGATGTGCTGACCCTCATCGAAAAAGCCCAGGCTGCATACGACGAAAAAAAGGTTCAGGAGCTAGAGCGCAAGTTACGCAAGGATGAATTTACTCTCGAGGATCTCTTGGATCAGATCCGCCAGGTGCGAAAGATGGGCTCCCTGGAGGATCTGGTCAAGATGATTCCAGGGGCCGGGAAGGTCAAGGGTATGCTGGATACCACGGGCGGCGAGGGTGAGCTCAAGAAAATGGAGGCCATCATCTGTTCCATGACCAAGGAAGAAAGACGAAATCATCATATTCTGAACGCCAGCCGGAGATTGAGAATAGCCAAGGGAAGTGGGACCACGGTTCAGGATGTGAATCGCCTGATGAAAAACTATCTGGAAATGCGCAAGATGATGAAGAAAATGGGCAAGATGAGCCGATTCGCCATGGGCAGGGGAATGTTCTTTGGGGGTAGAGGATGAACATTGCCCCAGGCCCGGAACAAGGCAGAGATCTATTGGTAAAGAGGGCTTCCACTGCTGTGAGAGGAAAAGTCTTGAGGGAGGCACTTCCCTTTGTGATACCTCTTTTGGGGGTTGGGGCCTTGGGTATGGGAGTGGGCTGGCCTTTGCTGGGATGGGCCGGAATCTTTTCTGCCCTTGGGGTAAGTCTGTTTTTCAGAAACCCTTCCAGGAGACCGCTTAGGGATCCCAGGATAGTCTTGTCCCCTGCAGATGGACGAGTCGTGGAGATATCCAGCCTGGAGGAGTTGGAAGGCAGGCCCGGTCCATTCAAAAAAGTGAGTGTCTTCATGTCGGTCTTCAATGTGCACGTGAATCGTGCCCCTGTAACGGGTGAGGTGGTGGAGGTGAGCCATCGGCCTGGCCGATTCGACCCTGCATATAGGCACGATACCTCGCATGGAAACGAGCGCAATCTGGTACGGATCCGTATGCAAGGGGGAATGGAAGTTCTCTGCGTCCAGGTGGCAGGGATCCTGGCCAGGAGAATAGTATGTTGGATCCATGAGGGCAATTTCATCTTGCAAGGAGCCCCCTTTGGCCTTATAAGATTTGGCTCCAGGGTGGACACATATCTGCCCCAGGGCTTTGAGCCTGATGTGAGGATCAATCAGAGGGTCTGGGCAGGAGAGACGCCCCTGGGTTACTTCACGGAAATGGAGGCCCCAAGCCGGCAGATCTTGCCCCACAGTTAGGGCTGATTCTTATATGGGGCAGTTTTTTTTGGAGAAATGCTGTACATGGGTTAAAATTAAGACAAATTCCCAGAGAGGACATCATCCATGGAAAACAAGATCAGTGGGTTTAGGCGAAAGAGGCCGAAATTGAGAAGTCCCAAGCAGCCCAGGAGGGGTTTCTACATTTTACCCAACCTCATGACAACAGCCAGTCTTTTTTGCGGGTTCTATGCCCTTGTGGCAGCAATTCATCAGGATTTCGAGAGGGCTTCCCTTGCCATATTGGCCTCTTTTTTCTTTGACGGTTTGGACGGCAGGGTGGCCAGGGCCACTCGAACCACAAGCCAGTTTGGGGTGGAGTATGATTCCCTGGCTGATCTGGTGGCTTTTGGGGTTGCCCCAGCGGTGCTGGCCTTCATGTGGGCGCTGGGGCAGGCGGGAAGGCTTGGTTGGCTGGCAGCCTTTTTGTTTGTGGCCTGTGGAGCCTTGAGATTGGCGCGTTTTAACACATTATCTTTGAAGGGAGGGCTGAGTTACTTCAAGGGGCTTCCCATACCGGCTGCAGCGGGCCTCGTGGCAACCATGGTTCTGTTCAGCCGAGAGCTGGATCTGGAGGGGAAGATCCCCATGGCGCTGGTCTTGGTGCTTCTGTACGCCCTTTCTTTCCTGATGGTGAGCGGCATCAAGTACCAGAGTTTCAAGGACATGGAGGTTGTGAAACAGAAGCCTTTTCAGATCTTGGTCTTGTGCGTGCTTCTTTTGGTAGTAGTGCTGGCCAATCCGCCGGTGACCCTTTTCCTCCTGTCCTTGGCATATGTGCTGTCAGGGCCAGCAGGATTGCTCAGGGGGATCCTCAGACGAGAAAAATTGAAGGCCGAAGCCATTTCCGGTGATATCAAGGAGGAGAAGGTACTGTGAGCAAGAGACTTTTTTCTGTGGCAGTGGTAGGTGCCACAGGGGCAGTGGGAACAGAGATGATTCGTATTTTGGAGCAGAGGGAGTTTCCCGTGGGGAAACTCTTACCTCTGGCATCATCCCGTTCTGTGGGAAAGAAGGTAACCTTCAAAGGGGAGCAGATTCCTGTGGAGGAGCTCACCGAGGATAGCTTTCAAGGGATTGATATAGGGCTTTTCTCTGCAGGAGGCAGCGTGAGCGAGCGTTTTGCTCCTGCGGCCGCGGCCCGGGGTTGTGTGGTGGTGGACAACACCAGCGCTTTTCGCATGGATCCGCAGGTGCCCCTTGTTGTACCTGAGGTCAATCCTCACGCCATAGCCCAGTTCTCAAACAAGAGGATCATTGCCAATCCCAATTGCTCCACCATCCAGATGGTGGTGGCCCTCAAACCCATTCATGATTTTGCAAAGATAAAGAGGATAGTGGTGGCCACTTATCAGTCCGTCTCAGGCACTGGCATGAAGGCCATCCTGGAGTTGGATGCTCAGGTGAGGGCCTGGGTACAGGGCCAGGTCTCGGAGCCAAAGGTCTACCCACATCCCATTGCTTTCAACTGCCTTCCACACATAGACATATTTTTGGATGACGGCTATACCAAGGAAGAGTTGAAGATGGTCAATGAGACTCGAAAGATTCTAGAAGACGACTCCATCAGGATAAGCGCCACCACCGTAAGAGTTCCGGTCTTCAGAGGCCACTCGGAAGCAGTCAACATAGAGACCGAGCGAAAGCTCACGGCTGCCCAGGCCAGAGAGATTCTTTCCAGAGCTCCTGGAGTCAGGCTTTGGGACGATCCGGCCCAGAAACATTACCCCATGCCCATACTGGCTGCGGGAGGCGATGAGACCTGGGTGGGACGTATCAGGGAGGATAGCTCCGTGGAAAACGGCTTGAACATGTGGGTGGTTGCGGACAATCTACGCAAGGGAGCTGCCCTCAATGCTGTTCAGATAGCGGAGATCCTGTGCAGGGACTATCTGGATTGATCATGCTCCCCTGAGAAAGGCAAACCCCTCCTTAGAAGAGGGGTTTTTTGGTGTTTAGAGGCAAAATAGAATTGAAGGCTGAATCGCCCAGATCCTATCCGGTGATCTTGACGGCCGGGGACAGAGGCAGAGCCAGGCCTGTCCTGGGAGTGAACAAGGGCCTGCTGGATCTGCAAGGAGCAGCTGTGTTCACCCATGTCATGGCAAGTCTGGAAAAAAGCCCATGTGTGGAATCCATATATGTGGTGGGACCCAAGGAGCGCCTTGCCGAGGCCCTGGAGAGCCCGGGCGTACCATTCAAGGGCCTCAAGCCTGTCACGCTTCTGGCGCAATGGGAAAACCTCTATCTGAATATCTGGAACACCTTTCAGAGGATAGTGGAAGACAAGAAAAAAGAGGATCCAGGCCTGGCCCCAGAGGATTTGACCGTGCTCATAGTGCCATGTGACATCCCGTTGCTGGTGCCCCAGGAGGTGGATCAGTTTGTGCAGGGCTGTGACATGGAGAAGTTCGACTATGTGGTGGGCATAAGTTCAGACAAGACCTTGAGCCGTTACTATCCCCAGAAGCATAGAAGGGGTATCAGGCTCATGTGTTTTCATGTGAGAGAAGGTAGTTTCCGTCAAAACAATCTGCACATGGTCAGACCCATGAAGTTGGGCAACAGGGGCTATATCCAGAAAATATACGACTACAGGCTTCAAAGAGAGTGGGGGTCCATACTCAGGCTTCTCTGGGAGATCTTCAGGGCAGAGGAGGCGACCTTAAGTACAGCTACCTGGTACCTTTTGTTGCACATGGCTGCCCTCTTACATGGAGTCCCCAAGGTACCTCTGTACAGGATTGCGGCGTATTGCCTTCCCAAGGATCGACTGGAGAGAAGCGTCTCGCGGTTACTCAGAACCAGATTCTCCACTGTGGAGACCGACTTTGGCGGTGCTGCTTTGGACATAGACACACTGGAGCACTACAAGGTCATAAAGGAAAATTTTGAGGCATGGATCCGTATGCAGAACGAGATGATGGGGCCGGGCTAAAATCGTTGAATCCGGTCCTGAGTTGTGGTAAAAAACCGCTTTACCCCGCGTGAGGTAGGCCCCTATATAACAACAGCATGAGAGTTGTATCAGGCACAGCCAAAGGGAGAAGACTGAAGGCTCCCGGAGGCCGCAGAACAAGGCCTACTGCCGACAAGGTCAAGGAAGCCCTCTTTGATATATTGAGGGTTCAGTGGGGTGGTTGTTGGGTGCTGGATCTTTTTGCAGGGTCAGGGGCTCTGGGCATAGAGGCACTCAGCAGGGGGGCGGATATAGCGGTCTTTGTAGAGAAGGATCCCTTGGCCATAAAAGCCTTGAGGGCAAACCTGGAGACATGTGCATTGGCGGATCGAGCCAAGGTGGTGATGGGAGATGTGCTGAAGTTTCTGCGTATGGGATCCCAAGGAAACAGGTTTGATGTGATCCTGGCTGACCCTCCCTATGATAGAGGCCTGGCCTTAAGTTGCCTCCTGGAGGTGGACAGGGGGGATTGGATAAAAGAGGGGGGCATCCTGGTGGTGGAACACTCTGTGAGGGAAGCTCTTCCCCAAAGCTCTCGGGCCTTGGCCAGGGTCCAGCTGAGACGCTACGGAGACACTTGTGTCTCCCTGTACCAAGTTGTGGAAGGGCCCTGAAAAAACCCGAGTTTGAAAAGGCCGCCTGTGACAACGGAAAGATGGAGAAAGGAGACAAGCCTTGGACGAGGTAGCGCGCAGAGCCAGTAAGGCCATCTATGCGGGTTCCTTCGATCCCATCACCAACGGGCATGTGGACATAATTCGAAGGGGGCTGGAACTCTTTGATCATCTCATCGTGGCAGTGGCCAGAAACCCCGGGAAAGCCCCGCTTTTCACAGTGGAGGAAAGGCTGGAAATGATACGGGAGGCCATAGGGCCTCAACCAAGATTGACCGTGGATGCCTTTGACGGACTGTTGGTGGACTATGCGGCCAAACATCATGTCAAGGTCATAATCCGTGGGCTGAGGGCCCTTTCGGACTTCGAGTATGAGTTTCAGATGGCTATCATGAACAGAAGGCTCAACAGGGAGATAGATACGATTTTTCTGATGACCGGTTTCAGATGGTTTTATGTTAGCTCTAGGATAATAAAGGAGGCCGCCAGCTTCGGCGGCACGGTGGAGGGGCTTGTGCCCGATATAGTAAACAGAAGGCTCATAGAAAAATTCTCTGGGAGGTAAGGCCCGTGAAGCTGGCGGACCGCATGGGTAGAATACAACCTTCGGCCACCCTGGCCATTAGCGCCAAAGCCAAGGCCATGAAGGCCCAAGGCATAGATGTGGTTGGTTTTGGCGCTGGTGAACCTGATTTTGACACCCCTGAGCACATCAAGGAAGCTGCTGTAAAGGCTGCCAGGGAGGGTTTCACCAAGTACACCCCGGTGAGCGGCACAGAAGAATTGAAGGACGCCATCATAGAAAGGGTCCAACAGGAACTGAATCTCTCTTATGAGCGCTCCCAGGTCATAGTTTCTTGCGGGGCCAAGCATGCTGTTTTCAATGCGGCCATGGCTCTTTTCCAGGAAAGGGATGAAGTGCTTGTGCCATCTCCTTTCTGGGTGTCTTATCCAGAGATTCTGGCCATGGCCGGAGCCACTCCCGTAATAGTAAAAACCCGCGAGGAGGATAACTTCAAGTTGAGGCCCGAAGCGCTCAGAGAGGCCATCACCCCAAGGACCAAGGCCCTGATCTTGAATAGCCCCGCAAACCCCACGGGATCTGTTTACACTCAGGAAGAGCTGGAAGCCCTGGCTTGGGTGATTCTGGAAGAAGAGCTCTTGGTGATCTCGGATGACATCTATGACAAGCTGGTCTATGGTGGGGTATGCCCGGGCCACATAGTGAAGGTGGGGCCAGAGCTCACAGATAGGACCCTCTTGGTCAACGGTGTTTCCAAGACATATGCCATGACAGGATGGCGAATAGGCTATGCCCTTGGGCCCAAGGAACTCATCGCGGCCATGGACACGGTGCAGGGGCAGAGCACTTCCAATCCTACCTCCATAGCTCAAAAGGCTGCTGTTGCCGCCCTCAGGGGGCCTCAGGAGTGCGTGGAGCATATGGTGCAGGAGTTTGATCTCAGAAGACGCTACATGGTGGACAGGCTAAATGCCATGGAAGGGGTAAGCTGTATCGAGCCTTTTGGTGCCTTCTATGTTTTTCCCAACATGGCCCAGCACCTGGGCAAGAGCTACAAGGGGAGGCCGGTGAGAACCCCTTCGGATCTGGCAGCATATCTGCTGGAGGAGGCCCGGGTGGCAGTGGTGGCAGGGGAGCCATTCGGATCTGACAGTCACATAAGGCTTTCCTTCGCATTGTCCATGGCCGAAATAAAAAAGGGCTTGGACAGGCTTGAGGAGGCCCTGGGGAAACTGAGCTGAGAACCCTTCGATCTGTCGCATTGGGCCTGGGCCAAATGGACCCCAATGGCGGCAATCCCATTGAGCCTTTCCTCTGCTGGTGGTCGCATTGGCCCGTATTGTTCAGGGTGGGTGAATAGTGCGGGCTAAGCTCACCATATCCTAAGATGAACTGATTTATGATTTAAGGCAGACTGATTTGCCCAATGGGGTTCTTCCCCGGTCTAGGTCTTAAAATGGCCAGACCTGTGGGGGCTTGGGAGGGGTAGACACCAAGGTCATCCATTTGGGGAGTGATACGGGCTGGAAAAAGAGGTGCAAATGATGAAACAGTGGGTCTTTGCCGAGCAGGGTGGCCCCAGTGGGAGTCATGAGAGTGAGCATCCCACAGGGGCCGAGCAGGTGATTTGGGATCTTTCGCATCTCTACAAGGGGCAGAATCATGAAGAACTGCACAGGGACTTGCAGGATCTGAATTCAAAAGCCCAGGCTTTCAGGGATAGGTACCTGGGCAGGGTGGGGAACCTGGATGGATCAGAGCTGAACCAGGCCATGGTGGAGTATGAGGAGATCTTGGAGAGACTTGGGAAGGCCGAAAGCTTTTCACACCTGTGGTTCGTGACAGACACAAGGGATCCTGCCAGGGGAAAGTTGCTGCAGGAGGTGCGGGAGCATGAGGCCAGGCTGAGAAGCCAGCTCTTGTTCCTGGAATTGGAATGGGTGCAGGTGGAAGAGGTTAGGGCTCAAGAGCTTCTGGAGCATCAGGAGCTCATCAAGTGGCGCCATTACCTTCAATCAGCAAGGCGTTACAGGCCACACCTGCTCAGTGAGCCTGAGGAGAGAATTCTGGCTGAGAAATCCGTCACAGGCAGCTCGGCCTGGGTGAGGCTCTTTGAGGAGACCATCAGCAGCATTCCCTTTCAGATGGACGGAAGACCCATCACAGAGGAGGAATTGCTCAGCAGACTTCACTGGCCTGACAGGGAAGAGCGAAAAAAGGCGGCCAGAGCCATGACCCAGGGGCTCCAGGGCAGCCTCAGGCTCCTGACCTTCATCTTCAACATGCTGGCCTCGGACAAGGCCATAGAGGACAGGCTGCGCAGATACCCCCACTGGCTCTCTGCACGAAATCTGACCAATGAGATAAGTGACCAGATGGTAGAGTCCCTGATCCAGGAGGTTGTGGCGCGCTATGACCTGCCCCAGCGTTACTATTGCTTGAAAAGAAAGCTGCTGGGCCTGGACACGCTTTATGACTATGACAGGTACGCACCTTTGGAGGGTCTAAATAGGGCCGTGAGCTGGTCCAGTTGCGTGGAGGAGGTCTTAAGTAGTTTCAAGGGGTTCTCAGAGAAGATGGCTGAGATAGCCTCACGTTTCTTCAAGGAGAGGTGGATAGACGCTTCTGTGAGGCCAGGAAAGAGGGGAGGTGCTTTCAGTCACCCCACAGTACCATCGGTTCATCCATACGTGATGGTTAACTTCACAGGGAAGCTTAGGGATGTGATGACCCTGGCCCACGAGCTGGGCCATGGGGTGCACCAGTTCCTGGCCTACTCCCAAGGCTATCTCAACAGCCAGACTCCTCTCACAATAGCTGAGACAGCATCGGTCTTTGGTGAGATGCTAACATTCGAGAGGATAATGTCCCGCCTGCATGATCCAAGGGAACGACTGGCATTTCTTTGCAACAAGATAGAGGACATACTGGCAACGGTCTTCAGACAGATAGCCATGAACCGCTTCGAGGACAAATACCATACCACAAGACGTAACCAGGGAGAACTCAGCTCAGATGAGTTGGGCAGTATATGGATACAGACCCAAGAAGAGATGTTCGGGGACTCAGTACATCTTACAGAAGACTATTCCTTGTGGTGGGCCTACATTCCTCACTTCCTGCACACCCCGGGTTATGTTTATGCTTATGCCTTCGGGGAGTTGCTGGTCTTGGCCATGTTTGGGAGGTTTAAAGAAGAGGGCCAAAACTTTGTGAAGGGATACCTGGAGATGCTGTCCATGGGAGGAGCAGAGGCGCCTGGAGAGTTGGTGGCCAGGACCGGTCTGGATCTCAATGATCCCGGTCTTTGGAGAAGAGGCTTGAAAGTGTTGGAAGGCATGATGGAGCAGGCCGAGGTTTTGGCAGAGGGTGTTTGAAATCTGTGAAATCTATGATGCTGACCTACACGGGGATGCTTGACTGGCACCTTTGGTGAGGTAAGACTCTTAAAAGAAGTGGCTTTAAGCCACGAGCCTAATCTTATCACAGGGGGTGAAAGCATGACCTTGGTAGGTAAAGCAGCACCGGATTTTGAACTGGAGGGTTTTCAGGATGGGCATTTTCACAAGTATCGTCTATCGGAGTTTAAGGGAAAGTGGGTGTTTCTACTTTTCTACCCTTTGGATTTCACCTTCGTGTGCCCCACCGAGGTACTTAACTTCTCTGACTCCATGGAACGTTTCAGAAGTCTGAATTGCGAGGTGCTGGGTATTTCTGTGGACTCCAAGTTCGTGCACAAGGCCTGGGTGGAGACCAAGAGAGAGGATGGGGGGCTGGGGGGCAGCCTGAATTTCCCGCTTCTGTCAGACATCAACAAGAAGGTGGCCAGGGACTATGGAATACTTCTGGAGGATGAGGGTGTGGCCTTGAGAGGTCTTTTCCTGGTGAATCCCGAAGGCACTGTGGTCCACAGCACGGTCAACCATTTGGCAGTTGGCCGTTCGGTCAATGAAGCCATGAGGATCTTGAAGGCATTTCAATTCGTCACCACCCACCAGGGCCAGGTCTGCCCGGCCGACTGGGAAGAGGGCAAGGAAAGCATGGTGGCGGATCCGGATGGTTTGAAAAGATATCTGTCCACGCACTGAGGCCAAGAAAAAGACTTTTTCACAAAGGCAATCCATGGCAGGGAAGTTCCAGAGATTTGCTTTTTTTTGCCTGCTGATTCTGGGGACCAGCTATTCCACGGGGGCCGCAGGCGGAGATGACTCTGTGCTGCGGGTGATGAACCTCAAGTTGCAGATGCGTGCAGCTATGAGCTCATCGGCCCAACCGGGGCCAGAGGAATTGGCCCATTGGGTTCTGGCAGAAGGTACAAAAGAGGGGCTACCTCATGTGGTGGGGCTCTCGGGGTTGGGTGATGCCACTCAGGTGGAAGATTTCATATGGCCTCTTAACAGGTCCATTGGGCCCGATGAGAGAAGCTACGTGACATGGCTCACAGGAGGGGGGAAGCAGGCCGGGGTAGTGGCTGTGGTGAGCCTGTTTCCCCTTGTGCGTTTTGAAGAGCTTTCTTGGAGAGGTGCTGGCCTGGGAATCCTGTACGCTGTGCTGGATGCTCCGGAGGGGCAGATTCATGTAGTTCTGGTTGGGGATAGGCGGCTTACGCAGGAGAGGCTTGGTCTTGGAGTTGCAGTGGAAAGAGTGGTGGGAAGGCTCCTAGGGCTCATAACCAGGGATCATTCCCAAGCCCGGGTGATTCTCATGGGAGATGTGAAGCCGGAGTTACTCGGTGCTGAGGATGTAAAGGGGGGGTTCCTGCAGTGTGTTTCCTGTTCTGTGGCAAAGAGAGAAACTGCTGGGGTCATAATGGTGCATTCGGGCCTGAAAACTACATGGATCAGGCCCCTGGCCCAAGATCTTTGGCTTGGGGGAGTTTTGGTGGAGCTGGCTCCACCTTAGGATCTCGAAGTCCAAGACCTGGAGCAAAAGAAATTCTTGCAAGGGGGGGGGCCAGGGCCCCCACCTTTCACCTTGTTTTGATCTTTTACTTGAGATAGTGGTAGAAGCGCCATCTGTCCGGATCAAGTCCCCTGCGGGTCCCCTTGAGCCCACGCAGAGCTTGTCTTGCCCTTCGAAGAATCTCTTTGAATCTTTCCATGCTCATGCCCTGTACCTCCTGAAAAATGAATCCATTACAGATCTCGGCTCATGTTTCTCTTTTCAATATAGGGTTGTCTCCAAGGGCTTGCCAGGGGTGGAAAATCACTGAGGCATGGATATGAGTTGCCCCGACAAAGCTCTTGGTATAGAATCCGCAACGTGTTTAGACGCCCATCTAGGCTTTCTGGGCACTCATAAGAGTAAGCTTGGAGCTTTCAAATAGAGTTTTGAGATTTGGGGAGCCATAGTAATGACGCCTTTGGGAAACAAGCCCAGGTGGCCCAAGGACAATGGAATGGACATTTCCGAGATGGAATGGGAAGCTGCGGTGACATACCTGGTTCAGACCCTGAGCCTGGAGGCATGGGCGGAAATCCAAGAAGCCATGAGAGCCAGAGGCCAGCGGTGGTACGCCGGAGAGGGGCAGAGGGTTGGCCGTGCGGTCAGGCGTTTGCTGGTAAGGGGTGGGTTTCATTGGGGAGCTGTCTGCATGCAGGCCAATTGGTTCAGGTTGGTGGAGGAGGGAGCCACAAGGGTTTATTTTGTGCAAGTGGAACTCACAGGTTGAAAGGGGCACCAGGTGGAGCTTGCCCCCATCTTTGGGCAAAGAAGAGTCAATATTGGTCGGGGGTCATGGAAGGGGGGCTTGCCCCCCTTCAGTTTTGATTAGGGGGGAGGTGCTTGTTGAGGCAGAGGTGGATGGGGGAGGTTTGGGTGGGTGCTGTTGGTTGCAGCGGGCTGCACTAGGGGACGGGATGAATGGTCGGTCAGGGGAGGGTTTGGGTCGTTTGTGGAGGTTCTTGACTAAGAGCCCTTGAGGTAGGAAAATATTGGGACCTAGCCCCCGTAGCTCAGGAGGATAGAGCGACGGATTCCTAATCCGTAGGCCACAGGTTCGAATCCTGCCGGGGGTACATGCTGAGGGCCGGTTGTATGAGGCCCTCATTTTTTTTGTTTGGGCCCTTTCTATTAGCTGAAAAGCATTTTTGGTAACCATGTGGCCGTACCTGGGAAAAAAGCCACGATGGCTAGCCCGACCAACTGAAGACCCATGAACTGAAACATACCTATGTAGATATCCCAGAGGCTTAGTTTTGGGGCAACCCCTTTTAGGTAGTAAGCTGCAATTGCCACAGGGGGGAGAGAAAGGCTGTTTGTAGATTCATTGCTACCAGAATGCAAAACCAAAGTTTGTCAAAGCCAAAGGCATCCACAATGGGAAGCATCATGGGAAGGAAGATATATATGATTGCAGGCCATTCAAGGGGCCATCCCAGAATGAAGACAAAAAGCATCAATACTATTAGCACAACCACAGGAGACATCTCGAGTCCGAGGAAGCCTTTTACCAGCATTGTCCCTGAGCCAAGCCTGGAGAAAACCGCTCCATATACGTTGGCTGCCATGCCCAGGAAGAGGACCATGCTGGAGGTCTGGACAGTCTCCCTGGTGGAGTTGATGAGTTTCTCCCAGGTGAGTCTCCTGTAGAGCAGGCCAAGCAAGAGCGCCCCAAAAGCTCCAAGGGCCGCCCCCTCTGTTGGGGTGGCAAGCCCAAAGAGGATGCTTCCCAGAGAGGCAGCTACAAGCACGAGCACAGGCATAATGCCCAAGGAGAGTTCCTTTAAGGCCTGACCAACAGATTTGGCCCTTTCTTCAGGTGGGAGTGCCGGACCCAAGGCCGGGTTGAGGTAGCAGCGCACCATTGCATAAACAATATAAAGCCCTGAAAGGATGAAACCAGGGATTATTGCTGCTGCCAGGAGCTTTATCACAGATATGCCGGCAACAGGTCCCATGACCACAAGCATGACACTCGGTGGAATGAGGATCCCCAAACAACCTCCCCCGGTTATCACCCCTGCAGAGAGTCTAGGATCGTAATTGTTCCTCATCATTATTGGCACTGCCATAAGCCCCATGACAGTGACGGGCGCACCAATTATTCCTGTGGCCATTGCGAAGACTGTCGATGCCACGAGAACAGCCAGATAGAGGGAACCTCTCACAGGCCCCATCACCATCTGGAAGGAAGTAAAAAGCTTCTCCATCAATCCACATCGTTCCAGAACGTAGCCCATGAAGACAAAGAGGGGCACAGCAGCCAATACCTCTTCCTTCATGAAACCGAAGGCCTGCATTACCATGAGGTGAAAGACCAAATCCCCAAAACCGATGTACCCAAAGAACAGGGAAATTATGATGAGGGTGAAGGACATGGGAAAGCCCAGAAATATAGCCACCAAAAGGACTCCCAGCATTAAGAACCCCAGGGGCTCAGGACTCATACGGCCTCCCTTTTATGATGGCGTAAAGGGATTTAAAGAACTCCGAGATCCCTTGAAGAAGGAGCAGAAAGCCCGTAATGGCAATCACTGTTTTGAAAGGATATATGGGGGGTCTCCATGGGCTTGCATCAGATCTTTCCCCCATCATCCAGGATCTGGCTGCATAGTCCCATCCGGCTACAAGGAAAAGGATGATACCGGGAAAAAAGAAGAGCAAGTACATGATGGCATCCAGAATGTTCTGGCACCTCAGGGACCACTTGGCGTAGAACATGTCGGTCCTGATATGGGCCTTCTTGTACAGGGTGTAGGATGCCCCGATCATGAATATGGTCCCGTAGAGCATGTAAGTCACATCATAGGCCCAAACAGTTGGGGCTCCCAAAAAATACCTGCTGAAAACCTCAAATAGAAGGCCCCCCATAAGCGGCAATATGAGCCATCCAAGGATCTTCCCGGTCCACTCTGCAATGGTGTCTATCAGACGCACAATTTTGTCCAAGATGTGTACCTCCTTAAGCTGAGGCACTGATGATGGATTGATGAGGAGGAGAGGGCCCTCGGGCCCCCTCCCCATCGCCTTGAGCCATTCAAGATCTCATCAGGCATCTTGCTTCATCACTTCTTGGGAAAATAGTAGTTAGCTGTGAAGGAGTAATCCTTGAAGAAGGTCCTCCTGTAAGGGACTATCTTGGAGGCCCAATCCTTCTGAGATTTATAGATCTTGGCAAAAAGCGGATTTTTCTGGCTTTCCCTCTCTGCCACTTTATCCCATGCCTTGAGCACATTGAGCAAGATTTCATCCGGGGTCTCTACGAGATTGACCTTATGTTTTGTCACAAGCTCTTCAAGCGCCTGCTGGCCGAGCACATATTCCTCTATGGTGTTCTTGAGCATCATCTCATTGGTGGCAAGTTCTACCAGCACCTGGATATCCTTGGGAAGTTCATCCCATTTCTTCTTGTTTATCAAGAGCTCCACGTAGCCTGTGGGCTGGTGGACCCCTGGTGCATGATAGTACTTGCAGACGTCATGAAGTCCAAGGAGCATGTCACTGTGAGGGTCGCTGTACTCAGCTCCGTCTATGACTCCCCTTTCCAAAGCAGGAAGGATTTCCCCTCCAGGCAGGGTTACCACTGACATCCCTGCCTCCTTAAAGACCTCTGCTGCAAGCCCCGCTGCACGCACCTTCAGCCCTTTAAGCTCTGCCCATGACTTGATGGACTTCTTGAACCATCCCTGGGGCTCTGGGAACTCCCCTTTAAGAAAGAAGGAATGAACGTTCTTGTAACCTACCTCCTTGATGAGGTCCCTCCAAAGCTGATATCCACCTCCAAAGAGCATCCATCCAGTGTGGTCCCAAGTGTCCATACCAAAAGGCCCGCCGGCTGCGGAAGCGAAAAGGGTGAAGGCCGAGTTCTTCCCAACCCAATAGCCAGGCCAACTCAGTCCCGCATCCAGAAGGCCCTTCTCCACAGCATCCAAGATATCGAAAGCTGGGACTATTTCACCTGGGGCCATGACCGGGGTCACCTTCAACCTGCCGCCGGTTACATCCTCTATGCGTTTCATGAGGCGCTCCCCGCACAGATAATCCCAAGAGCCGGGAGCAAAGGCGCTCTGTACCTTCCATTTGATTTCAGCCGTAGCCCCTGGTGCAGGAAGAATAAGGCACATACAAACCAAAGATATCACTGCACCCAAAGGTAACCCCTTTCCTTTCATGTTTCACCTCCCTAGCAAGAGTATTTCATCCTCAAAAAGGCCCTGGCCTTTCAAAGGCCTTTCTGCCCAATGCTCCTTGTACGCGAAAATCCTTATGGCACTTCACAAACACACCTGAGCTGAGGCCCATAGGTTTGGAAGTCTACACGCCTTGTTGGAGCTTGCCTCAAAATAGCCCAAGAGGCCACCTTGCCTTTTACCACTTGAACAAGAGGGGCTGAAACTCAGCTAGAGAAATGAATCTACATTCTGTACACCGATGAGCGGAGTCTTTATCATATCCAAGATTTTCCTGTCAAGAGCCCAAAGACATCTTTATCAAGAATTTTCTGGGCCACCTGGGCTTACACCAGGTAAGTGATTAAATCCTCTTTGGTGTGGCAAATCATATCAGGCTGACCAAAAATGCAAGGCCCGCTGGCTAAATGGAGTGAGCTTGCTTACGCTCCCACCAGGGTGGGCACCAGAAAAACATCAAGCCTTTCCCAGATAGGTTCAGCTAAGGCCAGGGGGATTTCTTATTGTTAAAGCTTTTGGCTCTGCGGGAGCTTCACACCCTGCTTGGGGGTGCGTCTGGGACCCTCTGGCTGACTTGCGGAAATGGAGCCATGAGGGGATTGGGGTTTTGAAGACACCATTCCAGGGAGTGCCCAACTGCAGAGATCTTCTCCACCAAGAGAATCTTAACCCTTGGCTCCAGCCTCGGGTGGCCCCTTGTTTTAGAACTTGAAAGTTACCTGGGTTGTGTGCTAGCCCTCAAAGCCAAAGCTCTTGGAGAAAGACTCAATTGGAAGGGTCATGAGTCTTCCCTTCATCGGATTTTCTTCAGAAAGTGCCACAACTCCGAAGAGGTATCCAGAACCAGAGTGCTTCTCTCATCCAGGCCCTTGGAGTAGACCTCCAGGGATTTTAGCAGGCCGTAAAACTCAGGATCCCGGCTGTAGGCCTGGGCATAGATCCTTGCAGCCTCTGCCTCTGCCCTACCTTTAATTTCTTCGGCCTCCCTGTAAGCCTGGGAGGATATCTCAGCCAGTTTCCTGGCCTTATTCCCCTCTATTATGTTGGCTTCCCTTTTGCCTTCGGACCTGATCTTCTCTGCTATTCGTTTCCTTTCCTGTATCATGCGTGCGAAGACTGACTTCTGGACGTCTTCCACGTAGAGAATCCTTTTTATGCGCACATCTACCAGCTCTATTCCAAACTCCTCCAATTTCTTGGCAGCGTTTTCCTGTATCATCTCCGTCAACTTGTAACGCCCCACGGCTATGGGAACAAAAAGGGCATCGCTTCCAGTCTCTTCCTCGCCTATGACTGCGCGTATCTCAGCTTCATCCCTGTTGGTGTTGCGCACTGCCTCTATGAGCATGTAAGAGGTAATGGCATTGCGAACTGCAGGGTCTATTATGTCATCTAGTTTTTTTTGGGCCCAAGTCTCATTTCCCACTGTCTGGAAGAACTTAAGAGGATCCTTGACTCTCCACCTGGCAAAGGCGTCAACCCATATGAAAGTCTTGTCCAAGGTGGGGATCTGCCCAGGGTCTCCGTCCCACTCCAGAAGGGTCTTGGGAAAACGGTTTAGCTGCTGTATTAGAGGCCACTTGAAGTACAGGCCTGCCTCCTGAATGGGGCTTCCCACGGGCTTTCCGAACTGGGTTATGATGACCTGCTCCCTCTCATCCACCACGAATAGGCCGCCCAGCCCAAGCAAGACCGCTACACCTAGTAAGACCCATATCAGAATGGGATTGCGGGCTTTCATTTTCCTACCCCCTTCTGACCCAAATCCAGAAAAGGCACAATCCCCTTCTGGTCCTGATCCAGCACATACTTCCGCCCAACTCTTGGAAGCACTTCGCCCATGGCCTCCAGATAAAGCCTTTGTCGGGTGATCTCAGGAGAGGCCTTGTACTCCTCCCAAAGGGCTAGAAAACGGTTTGCATCACCTTTGGCCCTGTTGACCCTCTCAGCCAAGTAGCCTTGGGCCTCTTGCACCATTTTCTGGGCCTGCCCTTCGGCTGCTGGCACCTCCCGATTGTATTGCTCCTCGGCTGCCCTGATCATGGTCTCCTTGTCCTGTGTGGCCTTGTTAACGTCATTGAAGGCCGGCTGTACAGGCTCAGGCACATTGGTGGTCTTGAGTTCCAGATTCACCACCCTGAGGCCCGTGTCTGCAATGTCCAAGGCCTTCTGCAGTTCCACCTTTGCCTCGTCCGCTATTACCTCCCGGCGGTTGAGCACCTCATTGACGCTGCGGTCCCCGACAACCTGTCTCACCACGGCCTCAGAGAGATCCCTAAGGGTTTCCCTCACGTTTCTGACACGGAAAAGAAACTTGTAAGGGTCCTGGATCCTGTACTGCACTATCCAGGGCACCACCACCACGTTGAGATCTCCGGTGAGCATGAGAGATTCCCTCTCCAGTTCCCTGGTGGGGGCGGCGTACTCGGTGCGCACTCCGGACCTGAGAGTCCTAAGCCCAAAATCCTCTGTGAAGACCTTCCGCACCGGGACCTTGGTGACCTTCTCGATGCCTGCCGGAAGCTTTAGGTTAAGCCCCGGATCGGAGATGCGTTGAAAGCGCCCGAAGCGCTGGACCACCCCCACCTCTTCCACATCCACCTTGTAAACACAAGTGGTGAGCGCCCAGATAAGAGCCAGAATCCCCAATAAAAGAAGAGGACTGGGGCCCCTCGTGCGTAATCGATCTCCTGCCTTTCTAAGAAGCTCCTCCAAGGGGTTGGTGCGTGGCTGCCAAGGGCCACCGCCCCCATCTGTCCTAGGGTCCCAGACCATCGATACCTCCAGCCAAGAGTAGATTAGACCTGATGCAAGATCCCTCTGACTGTACAGAGAAGAGAAAAACGTGTCAACAAAAAGCGTCCTGGCACAGCCTGGGCCCGGGCACTGATCCTCTGGGTGTGATGATGAGAAGCAAGGAAACCTCTCAAGTGTTGTTTTTGAACAGGAGCCATTTGACAGCAGCCTTGGGTCGTGTTCAACTAAATTGAGGAGTGCCAAGACAACGGAGCAGTCCTTGAGTTCAAAGAGGGATTATCGCAGGCTGGTGCCCAGTCAGGCTGGTTGGGTACCCTTCACGGTAAGATATAGGGAAAGCGACCTGTGGATCCAGGCTGATCTGGATCTGAGGCAAAAGGCGGAAACCCTGCTTCTGGAGGCCAGGTTGCAGGTGGAGAATTATGCTCAGGAAAACCCCAGGTTTCTTAGTAGCCATCAGCCTCTGCCAGAAGATGGCGTGGCCCCAGAGGCTGTGAGATGGATGCTGTCTGCTGCAATGTCAGCAGGGGTAGGGCCCATGGCCGCCGTGGCCGGTGCTATTGCCAGGTATGTTGGGGAGGGCCTCCTGAAGCTGGGATGTAAAGAGGTGGTGGTGGAAAACGGTGGGGATTTATTCTTGATGGCCAACAGGGAGCTGCTGGTGGGTATCTATGCAGGTTCCTCGCCTTTGAGCCAGCGATTGGGCCTAAAGATCGAGCCTCGGGGGATTCCCCTTGGGGTGGCCACCTCCTCTGCCACGGTGGGTCACTCTTTTAGCTATGGCGCCACAGATGCAGCCTGTGTGGTGGCCCAGGACGCGGCTCTTGCAGATGCAGCTGCCACGGCCTTGGGCAACAGGGTTAGAAAGAGCTCAGACATGGAGCCAGCCCTGGATTGGGTGCTTTGCCTGGAAGGGGTGCTGGGGGCTGTCTTGATTCTGGGCAAGGCCCTGGCCGTCAAAGGAGAGATCCAACTGGCAAGCCTGTAAAGGCTTCCAGCTGCCTGAGGGGTTTGAAAGGATGCTGGAAGGAATGGCCTCTGGGATCCAGGCCAGTCCCCAAAGATTTCATGGGTGGGCCCCAGGGCTTGCGCTTAAGTGTTTGAGAGGCCCTACGGGGGTGGGCCCAAGGTTTTTAGCCACAGGATCCAAATGATTTGGCCAAGTGTTCCTGAGAGTTCTCAAGTGATGGAAAGGTGCCATGGGATTGGTACCAGGGTTGATTCCTCTGAGTGCTTATGCTAATAGTGACCGGGCTTGAAGGGGTATCGGGCAGTGCGAATCGGAGTTATCTCGGACAGTCATTTGAAGGTTGTCCATGAAGATTTCATGTATGGTCTTAGGAAGGCATTCCATGGGGTGGATTTGATCTTCCATTGCGGAGACTGGGTCTCCAGAGCTGTCTTGGAGGCCATGGTCGGCCAGGGTTGGGAGGTCATAGGTGTGGCGGGGAACATGGATCCTCCTGAAGTATATTGTGAGGTTCCTGTGAAGAGGGAGTTGGAGTTGGAGCAAAGGAGAATCGGCCTGCTCCATGGATGGGGTGCGCCTGAGGGTATAGAGAAGAGAGTGATCGCGGCTTTTCCAGGGGTGGAGCTCATTGTGTTTGGTCATACCCACAGGCCACTTTGGACAAGGTTGGGAGATGTCTGGTTGTTCAATCCTGGTTCTGCGGCCGGATGGGGCAACCCTCAGGGCCCGACCGTGGGTATCTTGGACGTGGGAGAAGAGATCAGGGCCAGCATAGTGCCCCTGAGGGGGGAGGCTCAGTGAGCCAGCCCAGGGAAACTTCGGGAAAGATCTTGTGGGCGCCTTGGAGGGCCTGTTACGTACAGGAGAAGAAAAGAGGCGGCTGCGTGTTTTGTCAGGCCCTGGAAGAGGTGCAAGAATCTGAAAGCCTGGTACTTAGAGTGGCGAGGCGGGTGTTTGTCATGATGAACCGTTACCCCTATGCCCATGGCCACCTGCTGGTTTCCCCACTTAGGCATGTGCCGGATCTGGAAGGTCTCACCAGCGAGGAGGCTGCAGATCTCATGGAGGAGACCCGCTTGGCCACCAGGGTCCTGACCAGAGTCTTGAATCCCGAGGGTTTCAACGTGGGGATCAACCTGGGCAAGGTGGCTGGCGCAGGTTATGCGGGCCATCTCCATGTACACGTGGTGCCCAGATGGAACGGAGATCTGAACTTCATGCCCATTCTGGCCGACGTGAGGGTCATCTCCGAGCATCTTCAAGACACATATTTCAAGCTAAAGAGGGAGTTCACCAACTTAGGGAAGGAGGATCCCAAATGATGAGAGTCCTCCGGAGTGTTTTGTTGGTAGTGTTGATAGGTTTGATGCTGGTATTCGTGCTGCAAAACAGCTCGGAGCTGGTCAGGCCAGTGGAAATAAAACTGGACTTGTTCATAAAGGACCTCTCCCCGGGCCCCATCCCCCAATATGGGCTTGTACTGGGTGCTTTGCTGGCAGGAGTGCTGATAGGAGGGATTTGGGGGCTGCTTCAGCAGCTGGGGCTAAGATCAAGGCTGAGGGAAGCCAAGAAGCTGCTCAAAGAAAGGGAAAGCGAACTGGATTCATTGCGCAACCTGCCTGTGGTAGAGACTTCTTCACTTCCTGTTGGTTCCCAACCGGGGACAGGGCTGGGGAAGTGACCTGATGATCCTGGAACTCCTCATAGGGATTGCCGGATTGCTGGTGGGCTTGGGTTTGGGCCGGCTGGGATTGGGCCGGTCCATGAGGAGCTCTGGAGAGCAGCTTGCCCAGGAGGGGCTCGCCTATATACGTGGGGTGAATTTTCTGTTGGCCAAGCAACCCGAGCAGGCCATAGCCGAGTTCGTAAAGGCTGTGAAATTGAATTCCGAGACAGTGGAAGCCTACTTGGCCTTGGGTAACCTCTTTCGCAGCCAAGGGGATGCGGCTCGGGCAGCCAGGGTTCATCAGTCAATAACCTGTAGACCAGGTCTTCCCCAAAGAGTGCTGGTGCAGGCCTTGTACGAGCTGGGTCAGGACTACAAGGCCTGTGGGCTGCTGGAAAAGGCCAAGACAGCCCTGGAGGAAGCCCTGGGCAAAGACCCCAAGATGCTCCAGGGCTGGTTGTTGCTCCAGGAGGTGCAATCCGAACTGGGTCAATGGGAGGAGGCGCTCAAGAGTCAAGAAAAGATTTCCAAGCTGCAAAAGAAGGATGACTCAAGTGCGGTTGCCCACCTTTGGGCGGAGCTGGGCAAGGCCCAGCTGGGAAAAGGAGATCGCAAGGCAGCAAGGTCTTCCCTTAAGAAAGCCATATCCACCAATGAGCTTTGCCTGGAGGCTTATCTCTATCTTGGAGACCTTTATGCCGAGGAAGGGGCGGATCCCAAGGCAGTGGCCATGTGGAGGCGAATCCTGGATCTTGCTCCCGAGTTTACGTTTCTGGCCTATGACAGACTGGAACATGCTTTTTTCCGTATGGGGCAGGTCAGCGGGCTGGAGATGCTTCTTCGCAACCAAAAAGATACGGACCCTTTCTCTCGGCTTTACCTGGCCCGGCACCTGCGAAAAAAAGGAGAGTTGAAGGAGGCCACCCACATTCTTGAGAGTTTAATCCAGGAAAAACCCAACTGGTCAAAGGCCAGAAGAGAGCTGATTCAGATCTATGTGGACCAGGGCTTGCAGGAACAGGCCCTTGAGGAATGCAAGACTCTGGCTTTCTGTTGGGAGAGTGAAGGGCCTGGATTCAAGTGCTCGCAATGTGGGCACCAAAGCCATGAGCTTTCCTGGAGATGTCCAGGCTGCAAGAGGTGGGACACTTTGCGCCCACAGGAGGAATCAGATTGGCATGTCCGAGAGCAGGACTCAGCCCTGTCGGGAAGCTCGGTTCCTTCTGGACGGGAGCCTAGGCAGGTTGGCCAGAAACCTGAGAATGTTCGGGTTGGATGCTGAGCTCCTGGACAGCTCCCTCAGCACTCTTGTGACAGTGGCCATGGAACAAGGGAGATGCTTGATCACCAGGCGAGGCAAATCAAACCATAGCAAGTCCTGGCCGGTACCGGTAATGGAAATTTTGGATGAATCCCCTGAGGCACAGCTCATACAGGTCCTAAAGAGCCTTCCCCAGCCAGTGCCCAAGTCGAGGTGGTTTCGGCGCTGCCTTTTGTGTAACACCAGGCTCAAAGACATATCCAGAGAGGAAGCAGCTTTCAGGGTGCCTGATCATGTGGCATTGTCCCACGTGGATTTCAAGAATTGCACGGCTTGCGGCAGAATCTATTGGCCCGGTACCCACAGGGAAAACATGTTGAAAAATATGCAGAGATGGTGCCTGGAAGCCTGGGGGGTTGTTCCCCAGGATTGAGGGGCCTTTGCTGGAATCAGTAAGGCCTGAAGCCATATTGGGATGAGGTAGGACAGCTCTTTTGGAGTGTAAGTTTGGCGCGAGGATGCAAAAGTGGGTTATTTGCACTTAGAGTAAGAATAAGACCTCAATTTCACTAGATCTAAAAGGGCATATGGGTTTCCATGAGATTGCCTGAGAGGACTGGCTATGAGATACGCTGGTAAGGATTCTGCCTGGCATGGCCAGGAAGGAAATGCTTTGAGCCTTCCCGAGCGCGGGAGAAAAAATGCTGGGGACCCTCTGGAAGAGACAAGGGCTGCCCTGGCTTCTGCCAGAAGAAGGGAAAGCCGGCTTCTAAGGAGGTTGGGCCGCAAGGCCATGGAGGCCTTGGCAGAAGGCCGGTTTCTGAGTCCCAAGGACGGTCACATCAAGCTGATGATGGAGGATTTGACAAGGGTCCAATCCGAAATAGCCTGTCTTGTGGACAGGCTCAAACGGGCCAACCTGTCTCCTTTTTCAGAAAAGAACCTGTACCCTCCTCCACCAGGAAGCGATACTCACTTTCCGTTCAGCCGTTAAATTTGACTTCTTCCGGCCCATCCCGGCTAGGGCAGGACCTCTTCTCTTGTACAGGACTTTCACAGACAGATTTCGGGAATGGGTGTAATTGGTTGTTATCAAGGAGGAATCATGGATTAAGCTTGTAGAACCCACCTCTCCTCGAAGCTGTAGCCCAGGGCTACCGCAAACTTTTTACCCAAATCAGCTCAAAGCGGTTTTGGGTAAAATGTTCGGCCTTCCCTACTTGGATGCGGAGGCCCGCTTTTATGGGGAAGGCCATTTTGGGATTCCAGATGCTCCTTTCAACAGAGGCCACGGTACCTTAATCCTGCGGTTTCACATCGGGGTCTAGTTCGGCCGCATTCCTCATAAGCTGCTGTATTTCCCTGTGATAGGCAAGATACCTCTTCAGTGTCTTTTCGTTCTTTCCATACTTGGGATACTTCTCCAGGATCTCCTCGAACCCCTCCTCTGCCTCTTTTTCGGAGCGCATTTCCACGATTCGGTCAGTTATTATGTCTACAAGCCTGTCAGCATAGATCACTATGCGTTCCTCGATAGCCCTTGGAGTATAATCCTTGACCGGCAATCCCAGCTCCCTTGCTTCTTCCTCTGTCAATCCGCCGCGAATATGTTTCTCCATGATATCTTTTACTGTCACCGGGAGTCCCAGGCTCTCACCTATTTGCGCCCCGATCTTTCCGTGGTCTATTTGGTGGCTCCTTGCCTTGCCCAGGTCGTGGAAAAGTGCTCCCCGCCCGACCAGTTCCATGTCCATGGGTACCCCTGTCCTCTCGGCTATTTCAAGGGCCTTTCTCGCAACCCTGACAGAATGCTCTATGTCTTCATCCGAAACCCCTGCTCTTCTCAAAAGGTCAATGTCTCTGTCTTGGATGTTGTATATCATTAGTCCCTCCTTTTGTTGGCGATCATCTTTTCCCAAGGGCTAACATCTTTCAGTGGTTCCTAGGCTCCCATATGATTCCTGATCCCCGGGTAATCCCTCAAATGGAGATCACACCCGTCAGATATGCAGCCAGGCCCAGGCCCCCTGAACATAAGATGGCCATCACTATGCCCAGGCCTGCCCATTGGATGGCCAGGAATGTTGCCAGCCCAACAACTGTTCCAAACCAGTTCAAGCCACCTTCTGGCGGGAGAAGAACGTGCATTCCGAACCAGACTGCCAGGTTGAGCACGACCCCCACGACTGCGGCTGTGATACTGGAGAGTATTGATGTGAGCCTTGGATTTCCCCGTAGCCTCTCCATGTAAGGAGCGCCCATGAATATGAAGAAGAAAGAGGGGAGAAAGGTGAAGTAGGTGGCTGCAAGGGAGCTAAATACCGCAGCCGCCACAGGGGAAAAAGATCCCGGCATGTTCCATCCGGCCAGGAAACCAACGAACTGCACGACCATGATGAGAGGGCCCGGCGTGGTCTCCGCTAGCCCTAGGCCATCCATCATTTGGAGTCCGGTCAGCCACCCGTAGTGCTCCACCGCCTTCTGTGCCAGGTACGCCAATACCGCGTATGCCCCTCCGAACGTGAGAAATGCCGCCTGAGTGAAGAAGAGCCCAACGTCTTTCAGAACAGGCATCGATTCCAGTTTGGCCAGGATCAGCATTGGAAGTGCCCACAGAGCCCCGAAGCTCACAAGGAGGAGAAGCCCCCGGTTTCGGGAGGGGTTGATGTGGCATGCGAGGGGATCCTGGCAGATCTGAACCACCCCCTGTTCTGAGTCGACGGCCGTGTGCTGCCTCATTATCTGAAACCGTGTGGGAAGGAGGATTCCTCCCAACAGCCCCACTAGCCCGGCCCCTAAGACAATAGCGGGAAAGGGCAGCTTGAGTAAAAAGATACCTGCGAAGGAGAGGGCAGCCAGGGAAAACATGATGGGATTCTTTAGAGTTTTTTTCCCGATACGGATCACTGCAGCCAGCACTACTGCCATGACAGCGGGTTTGAGACCCGCGAAGATGGCAGCGATGCCGGGGACATTACCGTGGAGTACGTAGAGATAGCTCAACCCAAAAAGTATGAACATGGACGGTATGATGAAGAACGAGCCAGCGATGATGCCTCCGCGAATTCCGTGGAGCAGCCAGCCGATGTACGCAGCCAGTTGCTGTGCCTCCGGCCCGGGAAGTAGCATGCAGTAGTTGAGTGCGTTGAGAAAACGGCCCTCGCTCACCCAGCGCCTCTTTTCCACCAGTTCCTGGTGCATGATGGCGATCTGGCCGGTGGGACCGCCAAAATTGATGAAGCCCAGCTTAAGCCAGAATCTTACTGCCTGAGCGAACGATGGGTGTGGGATCTTCTCCTGCTGTCCGTTTTTGCGTTCCTCAGCCCTGTTTTCTGCCAGATCTTTCATCTTCCATTCCCTCCACGTCTTGTTCCTGTGGCGGGCAGTCCAATGATGATTCTCATTTCTGTTCTTCAAGGTCTTTTTCTCTCAGACAAAAGCTTCAGAAGACCTTCCCTCTTTTTGGCTTTCATCCCCAAGAGAAATACCGGAATCGCCCCGAGGAGCAGGGCCGATATTATCGTGAAACACACACCATAACCCCATGGGGCGATGAGCACTCCGGCCACAATTGGCCCTGAGGCATGACCGATGTCGAAGATGGTCCCAAAGGTCCCCATGGCAGTCCCCAGATGTTTCTCCTTGCAGAGATCCGCGACTAGCGCGGCAGCCGAAGAGGTCACGAAGGCTTCACCCAGTCCAAAAACAACCGCAGCCAGCAATAGGTTGGGAAAGCTCATAAGCATGGGAATGCATGCCAGGGAACTCGCGCATAGGATCATCCCCAACACAATCACCGGCTTCCGGCCATATTTGTCTGAGGTCTTTCCCATGAGAGGTTTGGAAAGGATCGTAGCCAGGACCTGGATCCCCCATAGAAGACCTGCCTGAAACTCATTTAGGCCTGCCACTGTGACTGCGTAGACCGGCAGGAAGGCCTCCAGCGCCCCCATGCTCATGTTCTGAAGCCCCTCCATGCTTGAGGCCAGAAGTACCCGCCTGTCGCTTATAACTTCCCGTATCCCTGAGGAGAACCTTCTGACATGACTTCGAAGGCTCCCCCCACCGCGTGCAGCATCCTCTCCCTTGAGAAACTTGAGTCCCAGGAGCAAGGAGCCTACCCCAAGGACACCGCTCAGGAGGTACACCGCGTGGAATTCTTCAATCCCCGGGGCCCCCGAGGAGGCCAGACCATAAAGCAACAGTCCTCCAACTGGCGCCCCCATAAGGTTCCCCGTGATGGTGAGGGAAGAGAACCACGAGAGCATCTCTCCCCTGCGGGTGCCGGCCACATCGGCGATGACCGCCATGGATACGGGCCCATAGACGGCTGTGGCGAACCCGTGGAAGAAACGAACGATCAGAAGTGGAGTGTAGTCCTGTACCAGGAGATAGGTAAAGGGCATGACCGCAAAGACCAAGAGGCCGGCGATCATGGTGCTTCGCCTTCCGATCAGGTCAGAAAGTGCCCCAGAAGGAAGCTTGAAGAAAATGCCTGTGATTGTGGAGATCCCTACTACCATCCCGATGGCCTCGGGCCCTGCCCCAAGATGAAGGGCGAAAAGTGGAAGCACAGGGGTCCTGGCCAGGGCGTAAGAGAACCTGGCCAGGAAGCCCACTGCGCTCAGGCCGATGATTGCGCGCCAAAGATCCATGCCATCTCCTACTTCGCAGGGACCTTTCGGTCGAAGTATATGCTCTTGCCGCTTATGTTGATGGGGATACCCATGGCCACCTCGGCCTGAATGTAGCCCAGTTCCCTGGCCGCAGCCCCCACCCGTTGTTGGACCCTGTTGTCCACATTGAGGAGCCCGGCAGTCTTGGCAGCAGAAACTAGGGCAGCGCCCATATCCATCATGCGCATGACACAGTGGGGACCCGTGTACCCCATCTCTTTCCGCCTCATCTGGCGCTGCTTGGTGAACTCCGCACAAGTGGAGAACCCACACCCTCCACAGTCATAGCCGGCCGCTGCGGATTCCTTGAGTCCAACGAGAAGAAGCGCCTGGGAGCCTTCGATATTCGCGGCATCCCTCAGCCAAAACGGTTCGTTGGTGCTCCTGGGCGCATGGGCCTTCATGGTCTCTGCTATGTTCTTGAGATCCTCCTCTTCCGTGATGGCCACGATCTCTAGGAAGTCCTTGCCTCCAGCCTTGGGGGCCGTCCTGGCCGATGCAGCCATCAAACCCACAACCATATGAGCTACCTCTTTCATGGCTCAACCTCCTTGTTTGAGAAAAAATAGTAACCATGGTTACAGTATATTTGAGGCCTGGGTCTTGTCAATTCCCAAAGGACTAATCTTTTTGTCTTGGCTTGTCATGGATCCAAGACCCATGGGCAGCCCGCCCGTATAGGGCTTGACAGCTACCTTATCCTGGCAAATATAACTACAGTTACTTATGCTATGACCGGGTCACAGGGGCTTTTTCAAGAAAGGACTCCCATGAAGTGGCTGATACTCGTGTACAGGTTGCCACGGTCCAAGACGACAGCGACCAAGGTCGGCACGTGGCGGAAGCTGAGGAAGCTGGGTGTATTCCCTTTGCAGGATTCTGTCTGCGTTCTGCCTAGTTCCGAGAAGACCCTCCACAGCTTGGATTGGCTGGCAGCAGAGTTGCGCGAGTTGGGAGGAGATGCTTCGCTGTGGGAAGCGGAGGCGCTGACCGAGTCTCAGGAAAGAGATCTCAGGGAGTATTTCCTAGAGCAGGTGAACATTCATTACAGGAAGATCATGGAGGAAGCGGCCAAGGCAGAGAGCATCCAGGAGATCAAGTCTCTCTGGATGCGATTTCACAGGATAAAGGATCAGGATCACTTGAAATCACCCCTTTCCATACAGGCCGAGGCAGCCTGCAAGGCGCGGGCAGCGGATCTGGCAAGAGAGGAGGAGCCAAAGTGAAGTGGGTCACATGGGAAAAAGTCGGCATCGATCGAATAGCCTGTGCGTGGCTAATTCGAAAGAGGATAGATCCTCACGCCGAGTTTCTTTTCATCAAGAGGGGAGAGGACTACAAGGGCCTTGACGCCATCCCCTTTGATATCCCAGGGGCCAATCTCAGTCACAAAAGGGGGAAGTGCTCCTTCAGCACCATCCTCAAGGAGTACGGCATCGAGGACAAGTTCTTGGAGCAGATTGCCAAGATCGTCAACGGAGCCGACACCTTGAGCGATCTGCTCCCACCGCCGGAATCAGCCGGTGTGGATCTGGTATGCCGAGGCCTGACTAAGACCTTGCACGACGATGCCAGGGCCCTTGAGATAGGTGGGGTGATCTTTGATGCTATTTACACACAGCTCGCCGAGGGAGGCTGAACCCATTGATCCCAAGCCGCTAAGCGATGAATCCAACCCCCTGGGGGTGCCTAGTGAGGTGTGAGCCTCGTGTCGTGAAGGGAAAATCCATGAGAAAATCAGAAAAGACTGTTATTACCCCGTCTGCCTTGAAGAGGTTGGTGCTTTTCTAATAAGGAAATACTCCTGGGAAAATAGGTGGGAGGAAGGAACAAAAAGCTTGGCCTGCCCTCACGAGGGGATCTGGGCCGGAAATGCAGGGTGGCAAAGTGAGGGGGGCTAGCTTGGCTGCGCTTGGGGGCGAGCTCGCCTTTACGGTTTGAGTGTAGATTGACTCTCTTGGGCCAGCTCGAAGGCAGGGGTGAGGCCGTGTAGACATGTGAGGCTTTCAAGCCATGGGCCCAGTTTGGCCACCCCAAAAGACACCTGCTGGGGCCCATGCCAGGCGACGGCCAAGCCATTGGCAACTACCTGAAAGTCCTACAAAAAGCAAACTACTCCAAGCTTTTTTACCCAAATCAGCTCAAAGCGGTTTTGGGTAAATTTGGATACAAGGGCTCCTATTTTTGCCTGTTTTGCCTTAGAGCCGACTGGGGTGGACCAAAGCCGCATGAGAAATGGCCCGTGCCAAAGGGCCTAAGAAAGAAATTGCCCGGCAAGGGTGGCTGGCTTTCAGAATCGCCCAGGGCAGCATGGCCGTATCCCCTGCTGCGGTCACGTCCCCACTCGAGCGAGGAGCTCCTCTACCAGCTCCCTGATCTTCTCTTTGGCTTCGGCGAGGGCCTCGCGGCCCTTGGGTGTGGCCAGGTAATATCTCCTCAGCTTGCCCTCCACCACCTCGCCGCGGCTTGCCAGGTATCCGTGCTCCTCCAGGCCGTGCAGAATGGGGTAAAGGGTCCCCGGGCTCAAGTTATACCCATGCCGGGCGAGTTCCTCCTTGATGCCCGTGCCATAGATGGGCCCCTCACAGGCGTGATGCAGGATGTGGATGCGCACAAACCCCAAGAAAAAGAACTGCAGCATACGACTCCCGCCGCCGTCTTCTCTACCTTTTCCGGTGACCATCTGGGATTCTCTCATATTAGTCCTCCCATCAATCCCAGGGCAACCAGCAGCAACAGACCTCCAACGATGATTTGCACGGCCCTCATGGTCACCTTCTTCATGAGACGCGTCCCCATGAAGGCCCCTGCGAATGCGGCCAGTGTAGTCAAAGCCACGATTCCTAGACCACCAGCCTCTTTGATCGACTGGAAGTGGTCCAGGAAGAAGGCCACCCCGTATGTTGCAAGACGCGTCACATCCACCACCACCGCGCATACAACACCGGTGGTGATAAAGGCTTCCTTTCCAAGCCCGCACTTCAGAAGCACTGCCGAACGCAACGCCCCCTGATGGCCCGAGAGCCCTCCGAAGAACCCCGAGAGTGCTCCGCCCAATGGGAGGTGCCTTTTATCCAGTCTGATCCGGGCCTCCAGGCTCGGGGCCAGCTCCAGAACAGCAAAGGCGGCGATGAGTGCGCCCAGGACCAGCTTCACAAGGGAGACCTGGAAGGTGCTCCCCGCCAACGTGTAGCTCCCAATCGCAGGGAAGTGCGCCAATGCGGTGAGAAGCCATGCGCCGGCTATTGCCGCCAGTGCTCCAGGAAGGGCGAAGCGAGCCACAACGCCCCAGTCCGCGCGGCGGCCCAGGAGCGCCAGCTTGAATAGGTTGTTGGCCAGGTGTACCACCCCGGTGGCGGCCACGGCCACCTCAACGGGAAAGAAGATGGCGAATGCTGGCATGAGAATGGTGCCCAGGCCAAATCCCGAGAAAAGGGTCAATCCGGATGCTGTCAGGGCCACCAGGGGCAGAAGCAATTGGGATAGGCTTAACATATGCAAGGGACCTTAATAAACGGATATAGATATCGTTTTACAATATCGGTATACGATATTATTTGACCCCTTTTCGACAGTCAAGCCCAGAGTGCCTTTTACTGCAGTGCTCTCTTACACCATCAGTATCTTTTACACTGCCCAAGGGAGAACAGATCCCGTTTCCAGAGGATCAGCCATTTGGGGTCTCTTTTACGATTCAGATTTTTTGTGCCCGGATCCCTGAGTAAACAGCCTTGCAGATTCCAGACACGCCGCCTTTGAGTCCTTGGGGGTTCTTGAAGCCCTCTGTGGCGCGGAGGCTTTCCAGGTAGGAGTCCGCATCCAGGAATGCCGCGGCCTCTTGGGATTCCCCGGTCACGATCTTGAAGAGCCAGCCCCCGCCGTATGGTTCTTGGTTTACCAAGGAGGGCTCCTCTTTGGCCTTGCCATTGTAATTTATCCTGCCCGAGAGCGGCGACTCGATGTACATTATTTTTGCCGTGATGGCAAAGGCCACGCTGGCGCCTTTCTCGACAGCCTCTCCATCCGAGGCCAGCCAGTCCAGTCCGTTGATACCCCCCAACAGGACCAGTGCAGGCTCGCTCAGGCCAAAGGTGAATGCCGAACCATCCCTCATCACCCAAAGACCCTGCTTGCCCTCATATTGACGGTCCTCGGGTATTTGCACGCGTTTTCCGAGGAATTTCTCGATAATGGCCATGGTTTTGTCCCTCCCCGGTTGCATTTTTCCGGTTATCCCAGAGGCCGCCTTGCGGGCAAAGCCACTCACACCAGTGTCTGCCCCAAAGCGCGGCTATATTGTTTCCTGAAGCTTTGGAGAATCTTGGGTAAAAAAACCAAAATACCAAGGGCCCAAGGAAAGGGCCAGCTTCCAGGAGAATAGCTGCCCCCCCCAGCTTCCCTTTGCCCGGATTTCCTTGATGATGCCTACAAAGAAAAAGAAGACAAAGGTTCCTACGATGATTCCTAAGGGATCTCCATGAAGGCCCCAGGACCCTAGAATCCTGCCTGCTCCATGAGCCTTGCCATACGCTCTGTACTAGGCCGGTTCCAGCTGGTGTGAGGCGAGCAACAGCCACGAAAACCACAATGAAGGCCAAGAAGATCCCGGCCTTTGGCCTGGTTTTTCTGGCTGTGTTGCCTGGTCTCATGAGATCACCCTGCGCCAGGCCTCCTGTATCAGGGTGTTTTCTGGAGCATTCTTAACCTTCTGGCTCAGGCTATTTCTTGAAAGATCAAGCCAGCAAGAGCTCCTTCTAGGGCTGCGGTTTGAGAGGGTCTAGATGACGGCATATGGCTTTCTCCAGCTCATCTTGGCCAATGTCTGACCCTTGTATCACCACCTCATCGCCAACCATAATGGCCGGGGCAGCGGGAAGGCCCGACTCCAAGTACTGGGGGCTCTGGTAATGAGCCCTGGGATTGGATCTCAGTTGGATCTCAATGGGGTACTTGACATCCAGCCTGGGGGCCATTTCCTTGAAATGGGTTCACGTTTTGCCACTTGGTTCGTTCAGAAAAAAAACTACCTTTAACATCTCATCCTCCTGTTTCAAGGCTTGCCCATGCAGGGCATTGTGATCCGGTTCAGAAACTGATCTGGCAGGATGTAGTCCAGGAATTTCACATGTATTCTATCCTTCTCAGCTGTGTCAAGAAAAAAACACCCCAATCTCCAACCACACAGGCAAAATTGCCTCTGGTAGAATAAGACACTCCACCTCGGGAACATCTCGAGGCTTAGGCCCATTGCTTGATCTGGCCTGTTGTCCTGGTTTGAGGCTTATTGAGACGGCAAAACAGATGAGCCGCATTCCCCAGGATCCCCATGGATCTTTTCCAGGGCGTGCGGTATGGCCGGGAGCAAAACCAAGAGGTTTTCCCTTACTGCCTTAGGACTTCCTGGGAGGTTCACCACTAAAGTCTTTTTCCTTAAGCCCACTAGGCCCCGAGAGAGCATGGCATGGGGTGTCTTGGACATGGAGGCCGAGCGCATGGCCTCTGCCATGCCAGGTATTTCCTTTTCCAGCAAAGGCCTTGTGGCCTCCGGTGTCACATCTCTTGGATGAACTCCGGTGCCACCTGTCGTGATGATCAGGTCCACTTCCTCTGTGTCAGCCCACTCTATTATGGCCTTCTGGATTTCAAACACCTCGTCCGGGACCACCCGGTAATGCTCAAGCCTTGCACCCAGAGGCTCAAGGAGTTCCCTTATGGCCGGAGCGCTCAGGTCCTCTCTGATGCCTGCAGCCCCACGGTCGCTGACCGTCAGAACCGCATATCTAAAAGAGCTCATCCGGGCCTCTCTTTTTCCACCTGGATCAGGTCTCCGGCCTTGACCACTCCGCCCCTTATCACCCTGGCGAATATTCCCTCGGTGGGCATTATGCACTGGCCCACCTGCTGAAATATGGCGCAGCCGGAGTGGCACTGCTTGCCGATCTGGGTTATTTCCAAGACCGCCTCACTGCCCACTTTCAGGCGGGTTCCTATGGGCAGACTAAGCAGGTCCAGGCCTTCAGTAGTTATGTTCTCAGCAAAGTCTCCAGGCCTGACATCCAAGCCTTTGCCTTGCATCTTCTTGATGCTCTCCATGCCCAGGAGGCTCACCTGTCTGTGCCAGGCCCCGGCATGGGCGTCCCCCTCGGCGCCCCACTCCACCAAAAGATGCAACTCCTCCACGTTTCTTTTGGGCACGCCCTTTTCGTCGCTGATGGACACCTGCAACACCCTGGCCTGCCTGCTCTTGTTCATGTTGCTTGTCATGTCTTTCGCTCTACCATGAGCTTCTTGGCGGCCACCACCACAGGATTGGGAAGGTTTCTGGATCTGGCCACCTCCTTGAGCTCCTTTTCCCTCAGGTGGCCAAGCAGCCTCAGGCTTTCTTTCACCGGAGTCCTGGGATTGTTCACAAGGGCTACTTTCACGGAATAATACTTGAGCCAATCCCTGTTCTTGAGTATGAGTCGGAGCACTTCCTCATCCACACTTCGAGAGGCTGCTATACGCTCTATCTCTTTTTCCGTGATCCTCGGGTTCTGGATAACAGATACCTGAACTGATCTCACAGGATCCCTGATGAGGATAGAGCGAACCTCCCGGTTGCCCAAAAGAGCCAGCTTCATCCTTTCAGCCACTGTCATTCGCTGAATCTGCAATAGCAGTGTAGCTCTCTCTTGGTCATTCCCGGGTTGAGCCTCTGCCAGCTGACGGATCTTGGTATCAGATGATTGCTCCTCAGGTTCCATGATCCCCACCTGTCCTGTGACCAGTCGGTTCACCCAGGAGCTTCCCGATCGAAACTGGGTTCTGTTTGATTTTCAGTTCCACTCCCAGGCCTTGACACTTGGGACACCAGTAAGTGTTTCAGGCTAAGCCTGACCCCTCAGCACACTAGGCCTCTTCCTTGGCCACCTTGGCCTGTTGGATCACTTTTTCACTCAGGTGCCCAGGCACCTCATCGTAATGGGAAAACTCCATGGTATAGGATCCCCTGCCGCTGGTGATGGAGGTAAGATCAGGTTCATAAAGCAGCAGCTCTGCGTAAGGAACCTGGGCCTTTATTACCTTAAAAGCCCCTTTGTCCTCCATTCCAAGGACCCTTCCTCTTCGTCCATTGAGGTCCCCTATGATGTCTCCCATGTACTCCTCGGGGACGGTTACCTCCACGTTCATTATGGGCTCCAAGAGAACCGGGCTCGCCTCCATGACTCCCTTCTTGAAACACATGGATGCGGCTATCTTGAATGCCATATCCGAAGAGTCCACCTCATGGGATTTTCCGTCGTAAAACCGAACCTTTATGTCTGTTACAGGGTATCCAGCCAAGGGACCTGAAGTCATTGCCTCCTGAACACCCTTTTCCACGGCCGGAACGAAATTTCTGGGCACATTCATACCCGTGAGGTTCTCCAAGAATTCATAACCCTGGCCCCTTGGCAGCGGAGAGATGTCAAAGTGTACTTCTGCAAACTGACCACGTCCTCCAGTCTGCTTCTTGTGCCTGTAAATGACCCCCTTCTTGGCTGTTTTTATGGTCTCCCTATAGGGCACCTTGGGTGTCTTCATGTTCACTTCCAGGCCGAACTTGCGCTTCAACTTCTCCACGGCCACATCCAGATGGGATCGTCCCATTCCCTGAAGGATGATCTCCCTGGTCTGTTCATCACGGGTGAGCCTTAAAGTGGGATCCTCCTCCAAGAGCTTCTGGAGCGAAGTCATGACTTTGTCCTCATCTTCCCTGGTCTTGGGTTCGATGGCATAAGATATTATGGCAGGTGGAAGGGGGCTCAGCTCATAGATGATGGGGGCCTTTTCATCGCACAAAGTGTCACCGGTCCTGGTTTCCTTTAATTTGGCCACTGCCACTATGGCCCCGGGTCCAGCACTTTCAATGGGGTTTTGGCTCTTGCCCTGTAGAAGCATGAGCTGCCCAAAACGCTCCTTTGTGGAACGGGTGGAGTTGTACACCGTAGAGTCAGGTGTGAGAGTTCCCGAAACTATCCTAAAGATACTGAGCTTGCCAGCGTAAGGATCTGTGAGGGTCTTAAAAACAAAAGCTGAAAAGGGGGCCTCTGGTGTGGGTTCCCTGGTGGCCGTCTCCTGGGTGGCACCTGGCACTCTGCCCTGCCGCGCTGGACGCTGGGCAGGGGAGGGGAGAAGGCGCAACATGGCCTCCATCAACTGAACCACCCCGAGGTTCAAAGTGGCAGAGCCACAAAGCACAGGAGTCAATTTTCCTGAAATAGCCCCTGAGGTAAGACCCTTTAAGATCTCCTCTTCGCTCAGGACCCCCTCCTCCAGGTACTTCTCCATGAGTTCATCATCAGCCTCTGCCACGTCTTCCACCAGCTTTTCTCTGAATTCTTTTGCTTTCTCCCCGTACTGGGAAGGGATCTCCTCTGTAGTGAAATTGCCTGAGCCATCTTTCTTGTAAACCATGGCTTTCATGGCAACCAGATCTATGACTCCCTGGAAATTTGCTTCTTCTCCCAGGGGTATCTGCAAGACCAGGGGCCTCAGCCTTAGGATGGATCGGATGTCTTCCAGGGTCTTGAAAAAATCGGCCCGCTCTCTGTCCATCTTGTTGACAAAGATCAAGCATGGTAGCCCCAGGTCCCGGCACCTTTGCCAGGCCTTTTCGGTCTGAACTTTGACACCGTCTATGGCCTCCACAACCACCACCGCGCCATCCACAGCATCTAGGGCCAAAAAGGTGTCTGCAAAAAAGTTGCTGTCTCCAGGGGTGTCGGCCAGGTAAACATGGTGCTTTTTCCAGTCCAGATAGCCAAAGGCTGTTCCCAGGGACTTGACTCGCCTTACTTCCTCTGGTTCAAAATCCATGACCGTGGAGCCGTCTTCCACGCGGCCCATCCTGGTGGTGACCTTGGCGTTGAACAAGATGCTTTCCGCCAAGGAGGTCTTCCCGCAGCCCGCGTGACCTACCAGGGCCAGACTTCTTACGCTGTTGACATCCGCTGCTCCCATCTTTCTACCTCGATTCTAGGTTGTAAGGTCTCCAACTGGCGTAAAGAATCTCCGCGCTGCTCTTTGAGACCAGGGTTCAAGTTTTCCATTATATATCCTCAAGGGGACAATAACTCAAGAGGAAAGCCGAGCTTCGCCTCATCAGGGAGCACATGCAGCCCGACTCTGTGTTGACAGCCCATCCAAGGCGTGTTAGAGAATCAAAAGGTCACCCGCAATTGTTCCCCAGCAATCCTCTCCGGCCCAGAAAAAAGGCCATGCGGCCCTGATCCCATGAAGAAGCTTTGGCAGGGAGAGCAGTAATGGAGCTCAAAAGGATCATTGAAGGGCTGCTCTTTGCAACCCATGAACCGCTAAGCATGGACAAGATCCAGTCACTGCTGGAAGGCGTGGATAGGGCAACGATAAGGGCCTGTATTGAAAAGCTGGGTAAGGAATACCAGGAGCTGGACAGAAGTTTCAGGTTGGTGGAGGTGGCGGGGGGATACCAGCTTCGCACCGTGGAGGAACTCGCCCCGTGGGTGCGCAAGCTCAGACGACAAAGCCCCCCTCGTCTGAGCCAGGCCTCCATGGAAACCCTTGCTGTCATAGCTTACAGGCAACCTGTCACCAGGGCCGAAGTGGAATACATAAGGGGCGTGGATTGTGGGGCTGTGGTAAGGAGCTTGATGGAGAAAGGGCTCATAAAGATCCTGGGCAGGAAAGATGGGCCAGGCAGACCTCTGCTTTATGGAACCTCCAAGAAGTTCCTGGAGGTTTTCGGTCTCAAGGATCTTTCAAGTCTGCCTGCCCTCAGTGAGCTGGAGGACTTGCCCCGGGTGGAACCTCCGGCCCAGATGGAGGAGGAAGCCTCCGGTGGCACGGGGAGAGATCAAGAGGAATTCTCCCAATGATGAGGCTGGTCAAGTTCATAGCCAGGGCAGGAGTGGCCTCACGCCGGGCAGCAGAAGCCCTCATCAAGGAAGGCCATGTCAAGCTCAACGGGAAAGTGGTCAAAGAGCCTGGGATCATGGTGGATCCAGTGGAAGACCGGGTGCAGGTAAAGAACAAGGAGCTCTCAAGCCCTTTTTCCCCTCTTTACATCCTCTTGAACAAGCCCAAGGGTGTTGTGACTACCCTGAGAGACCCCCATGGGCGCACCACAGTGCGGGATCTGTTAAAGGGGATTCAAAGAAGAGTCTTTCCGGTGGGCAGGCTGGACTACCATACAGAAGGCGTTCTTCTGCTCACCAATGACGGGGAGCTTGCCCAGAAGCTTTTGCACCCCCGCTATCAGCTTGAGCGAACTTACCAGGCCAAGGTCAAGGGGGTTCCAAGCAAGGCCGCATTGCAAAAGATCAGAACCGGCTTGGAATTGGAGCCAGGGGTAGTAATGAGGGCCAGGGTGCGGGTCTTGAAGCACCTGAAGGCCAACTCCTGGTTGGAACTGACCCTGTGCGAGGGTAAATACCGGGAAGTAAGAAGAATGTGTGAAGCCGTGGGCCACCCGGTGCTGGCCCTCAAGAGAACCCGCTTCGGCCCACTGAGTGTCCAAGGCCTCCCACCTGGCGCCTATCGCCACCTGACCCAACTTGAACTGGATCTATTGCGTAAGACAGTGCATGGGAAAGGAAATAATGAGTCTGAATCCAAACAAAGAGCGGGATCGAACAAAAAGCTTGTGCGTGGGAAAAGAGCTCTGGACTCCAAAGGCAAGAAGGGATCACCAGGAAAAACAGGAGGCTCCTCCAGGAGCTGATCCGGATTTTACCAAGCCTGAGGGCTGATCCTAGAAAAATTGAAGCTCCTCTCAAGCAAACAGGAGCCAGCGGGGGAGAAGCAGCTGCGAGTTAAGGAACCTGAGGGGATCCTATTTGGCTGGGGATGATCAGCCCCAGACGCCTGAATAAACAATGGCTCGGGAAAAGCATAGGAGTCTCGAGGGGAGGTTCTGCCATGGCAGCATCTATTAGGGTGCTACCTCCTGGGGTGATAGATCAGATAGCAGCCGGTGAGGTGGTAGAGAGGCCAGCCTCGGTCTTGAAAGAACTCCTGGAGAACTCCCTGGATGCAGGTGCCTGCAGGATAGATGTAAGAACAGCCGGGGGCGGCATGGAGCTCATAGAAGTATCAGACGACGGTTGCGGGATGGACAGCTCTGATGCTCTCGAGGCCTTCAAAAGACATGCAACCAGCAAGATCAGTAGCCTGGAAGATCTCACACATCTGGGTACCCTTGGCTTCAGAGGGGAGGCTCTCTCGTCCATAGCCTCTGTGAGCAGGGTGGAGCTTGTGACTCGGCTTCGTGGAAGCCATGAAGGCACCAGGGTTCTTGTGGAGGCAGGGGTGATCAAGGAGACCTTGCCCTGGGGTGCTCCCGAGGGGACCATGGTGAGGGTTCAGGGTCTCTTTTACAATGTGCCTGCCCGAAGGAAATTCTTGAGAACCCAGGCCACCGAGGCCCATCACCTAAGAGAAGTGATGGATCGCATAGCTGTTCTCTACCCTGAGATAGGCTTCAGTTACGAGCATGAACAGAGAGGATCCCTGGAGTGGCCCAGTACGGATCAATGGGCCTACAGGCTCAGGCAGGTCCTGGGTGAAGAGTGTTTTTCGAGACTTTTCCATATAAAGTCCTCTGGGCGCGGATGCAAGGTGTGGGGATACCTCTCGGATCCCAATTATCATCGTTCCACTGCCTCTGGTCTGTGGCTTTACGTGAACAAGAGACCCATTCAGGACAGACTCTTACTAGGAGCTGTCATGAGAGGCTATGGGCAGCTCTTGGAAAGGGGCCGCTACCCAGTGGGGGTGATTTGTTTGGAGCTGGATCCCCGAGAGGTAGACGTCAATGTTCATCCTGCCAAGCGAGAGGTGCGTTTTGCAGATCCCCGGAGAATTCAAGAGGAAGTATACCTATGTGTGAGAAGATTCTTGAAGGAACAGCCTTGGGTGAGGCCCCTGGAGCTTAGGCTCTCCAGAGATCTGCCCCAGGTCTCGGAAAGCCCGGGGAAGGCCTTTGAGAACCTGCGCTTGGGCCTGAAGCAGTACGTGGATGCTTCTTTTGGCCTGGAAGCCCAGGAAGACCATACAGATGGAGCACAGCAACAAGAAACTGTCCGATATCTCGGACAGGCTGCCAAGACGTACCTGCTTTTCGAGACCCGAGATGGGCTCTTGGTGGTTGACCAGCATGCAGCCCACGAAAGGATCTTGTTCGAGGAACTCAAACTCCAGAGGAAGGCACAACAGGCGCCTTCCCAAAGAGTGCTCTTGAACCAGCTTGTGGAGCTCAATCCTTCCCAGGAGGAGACCCTCCAAGAGATCACAACTCCATTGAGGGAGTTGGGCTGGGTGATGGAGCCATTCGGACAGGGCTGTTGGAGAATTGTGTCATTGCCATCTTGGGTGGATGCAAGCCGGTGTCAGGAACTGCTCAAGGAAATACTGGATACAAGAATGGGCAACAAATCTGAAGAACTGGAAGTCTTGCTGGCCGCTTTGGCCTGCCGGGATGCTGTTCGTGCAGGCAGGCGGATGGGAGCCATGGAGGCCCTTTCCCTCCTGGAGCGAGTGCGTGGAGTCCCGCAATGGGGGCTTTGCCCCCACGGGCGTCCGGTCTTTATCGAGATACCGTTTTCGGAGCTAAGAAGGCGCTTCGGAAGAAGCTGAGAGGCCCATGGAACATGCAAGAAAAATCTCCCTCGTTGTTCTTTTGGGGCCCACTGCCTCGGGTAAGACAGAGATATCCTTGGCATGGGCCCAGGCTCTGGGCTGCGAGATTCTAAGCGCTGATTCCATGCAGGTTTACCGGTACATGGACATAGGTACAGCAAAGCCCACCAGGGAAATGCGGGAGTTGGTCCCTCACCATCTCATAGATGTGGCAGACCCTGATGAGCTGTACAGCGCAGCCCGATTTCAGAGGGAGGCGGACTTGGCCATCCAGGATGTCCACTCCAGGGGAAAGAGTGTCCTGGTAGTGGCTGGCACAGGCCTTTACCTGAGAGCTCTTACCAGGGGTCTTTTTTCTTTTACAGGCAGGGACCTGGTGCTTCGCAAGAGGTTGCAGGAGAAAGCTCGCGAAAAAGGGGTGGAGTGCCTTCATGAAACTCTACGCATGGTAGACCCGGAGGCATCCAGGAGAATCCACCCGCACGATCTCTTTAGGATCATAAGGGCCCTGGAGGTCTTTTATCTAAGTGGTATTCCCATAAGCCAACACCACAGCAGGCACGCCATGGGGCGGGAGCGCTACAGGATCCTATATCTGGGATTGGAGAGGGAAAGGGCGGAGCTGTTTAAAAGAATAGACAGGCGGGTGGATGAGATGGCTCACCAGGGCCTTCTGGAAGAGGTCAGGTCTTTGCTGGAGAGGGGTTACTCCCCTGATCTACCCCCAATGAAAGCCCTTGGTTACAGACATATGATAGCCCATCTAGAGGGCCTGGTTTCTCTGGAAGAAGCATTGAACAAAATGAAGGTGGACACCAGGAAATTTGCCAAGAGACAGCTTACCTGGTTCAAGGCCATGGACCGGGTGCTTTGGTTTGGGGCCAAAGATCAGGAGATCATCTTGGAGAAGGCCAGATCTTTTCTGGCTGAGCAGAAAACCTGAGCTCTCAAGATCACGGGTCTGGAGCTCCAAGTCTTGAGGTCGGCTTCACTCTATTCAATACGGCTGGGCATACAGGCCATAGGGATTTCTCGGCCTGCTCCATGGGGCCCAAGAGGCTCTGTACAGGGCGTCATCACTGCAGAGAAGCCCATGAGCCGGCAATACGCCTTGACAAGAGGCAGGAAGATTGCTAAAAAAACTTGATATCTTGGGAGGTAGAAAAGATTGTAGGCACGTAGCTCAGGGGGAGAGCGCTACCTTGACGCGGTAGAAGTCGGCGGTTCGAAACCGCCCGTGCCTACCATTTTTTTGTCCCCAAGAGGCTAATTTTGGGAAGGCAACTCATGCCCACTGAAGTGACCCTTTGGGATGGACGAAAACTTACCATTCCAGAAAACTGGACTTTCTCGGAGCTTGCCCAGAGCGTTTGGAACGGACAGCAGGCCGATTTGGTTGCTGCCAAATTGGACGGAAAGCTGGTGGATCTCTCTTCTCCCATCGGTTCGGCCGGCGGGGAGGTTTCCTTTGTGGAGGCAGGCTCCCCGGAAGGACTTGAAGTGCTCAGACACAGTACATCGCACCTCATGGCCCAGGCAGTACAGCAGCTTTTCCCCGAGGTGAAGGTAACCATAGGACCTGCCATTGAAAATGGTTTCTATTATGACTTTGATTATGAAAAGAGTTTCACTCCAGAGGACCTGGAGCGCATAGAGCAGCGCATGAGGGAACTGGTGCGGATGGACATTCCGGTTCACCGCAGAGTCATGCAAAAGGCCGAGGCATTGGAGTTCTTCCGAAAAAGGGGTGAACCCTACAAGGTGGAACTCATTGAGGAGATGGGGGATCAGGAGGTCTCCCTTTACGAACAGGGGGATTTCGTGGATCTTTGCCGTGGGCCCCATGTGCCCTCCACTGGCAGGATAAGAGCTTTTAAGCTCACCAAGGTGGCAGGGGCTTACTGGCGCGGAGATGAGCGCAACCCCATGTTGCAGAGAATTTACGGCACAGCCTTTTCTACCCAGGAGGCCTTGGAGGAATATCTTAAGTGGCTGGAGGAGGCTGAGCGAAGAGATCATAGAAGGCTTGGGCGACAACTGGATCTTTTCAGCTTCAGCGATGAGGCCGGTGCAGGGCTTGTAATATACCATCCCAGGGGAGCCGTGCTCAGGTGGGTGCTGGAGGAAATAGAGAAAAAAGAACATCTGAAACGCGGTTATCAGATGGTCATTGGGCCCCAGATGCTCAGGGCTGAACTTTGGGAACGCTCCGGTCACATGGACTATTACCGCGATTTCATGTATTTTACCGAGAAGGACGGGCAGAGCTTTGCCATCAAGCCCATGAACTGCCTGGCCCACATGTTGATTTTTAACTCTCGCATCCGAAGTTACAGGGATCTGCCCATCAGGTACTTTGAACTGGGTACAGTTCACCGACATGAAAAAACAGGAGTCAGGCATGGCCTGTTGAGGGCAAGGGGTTTCACGCAGGATGATGCGCACCTCTTTTGTGCACCCCATCAACTTCAGGAAGAGATAAAGGGCATCCTGAGCTTTGTGAAAGACATGATGGGATTGTTTGGTTTCCCCTTCGAGCTGGAGATCAGCACAAGACCAGAGAAGGCTTTCGGACAGCCAGAGGTGTGGGACAGGGCCACCATAGCCTTGAAACAGGGGCTGGAGGCCATGGGGTATGATTACAAGATCAACGAAGGAGAGGGCGCTTTTTACGGCCCCAAGATAGACGTCAAGCTCCGAGATGCCTTGCAGCGAAGCTGGCAGTGTGCCACCATCCAGTGCGACTTCTTCCTGCCAGAGCGTTTTGATTTAACTTACGTGGATGCCGACGGCCAGAGGAAACGGCCGGTGATGCTTCACAGGGTCATATTGGGCTCTTTGGAGAGGTTCATAGGCATATTGATAGAGCATTATGCAGGGGCCTTCCCGGTGTGGCTGGCTCCTGTTCAGGCCACTGTGATCAATATTACCGATGCTCAGCGCTCGTATGCCCAACAGGTGGCAACCCGTCTCAGGGACGAGGGATTCAGGGTGGAGGAGGACCTTCGAAACGAGAAGTTGGGTTTGAAGATTCGTGAGAACCAGCTTCAGAAGGTCCCTTACATGCTCGTGGTGGGCAACAGGGAGATGGCGCAGGGGGGAGTGTCGGTGCGTAGCCGGGAGGAGGGGGACCTGGGATTCTTTCCACTGGAAGGTTTCCTGGAGAGAATTCGCATGGAGTCCCGGGTTAGTTTGGGATAGGAATTGGAAAAGGAGGTGGTCAGATAGCCCTGCAGGACACTGCCGTCAACGAGAAGATTAGAGCCCCTGAGGTCCGGGTAATTGATCCGGAGGGAAAGCAACTGGGCATAATGACGCGGGAGGCTGCCCTCAAACTGGCGGCTGAGTACGAGCTGGATCTGGTGGAAGTCTCGGCCAAGTCGGTACCACCGGTTTGCCGGATAATGGACTATGGGAAGTTCAAGTACCAACAGAGCAAAAAGGTCCAGGAGGCCAAGAAGAAACAGTCCTACGTCCAAATCAAAGAGGTCAAAGTACGTCCCAAGACCGACGAGCATGATCTCCAGATCAAGATCCGGCAGATGAAAGATTTCCTAGGCAAAGGCCATAAGGTGAAGGTAAGCCTTATGTTCAGGGGAAGGGAAATCTCTCATCCTGAATTGGCCCATAGGGTGATAGGATTCATAGCCGAGGGGATCAAGGACGTGGGAAACGTTGAAATGGAGCCTCGTCTGGAAGGCCGCTTCATGACCATGGTGATAGCTCCGCGCTAGGCCTGAGCCAGGTACCAGGAAAAGGTCTGAAAAAAAGGGGCTCTAAGAAAATTCCCGGAGAGTCTTTGAGGTCTTTGGGGACCAGGTGATCTCTTTTGGCGAGGGTATTTTTGTTTTTCTTGCTTGGCCCTGGATCAGGCTCCAGCATGGTAAGACAGGGATCGGCTTGAGGGTTGGACCTTGACGGGTCGGCCTCAGTTCTGGAGAGAAAGGGAGGATTTCATGCCTAAGCTCAAGACCAACAGGAGCGCTGCCAAACGTTTTTCCAGAACAGGCAGCGGGAAGATAAGGAGAAACAAGGCTTATTTCAGCCACATCTTGACAAGCAAGAACAGGAAGAGGAAAAGAAACCTGAGAAAACGGAGCCTGGTCAGCGCCTCTGATATGGCGGCGGTCAAAAGGCTCATACCTTATGCATGAAAGCTGTGGCCTTGGGTCGGGATCTGCCAGATTTGGTGTGTGGTGCTTTCTTGGGATGGCGGGTATCTAGGCAGTTGGCTTAGCTCAAGCCTCGGCAACAGATGGAAAGGAGAAAGAGTTTTCCATGGCAAGGGTAAAAGGCGGGCCCAGAGGGGCTCGAAGAAGGAAAAAGGTTCTGAAGATGGCCAAAGGCTATCAAGGGGGCAGGAGCAGACTCCTGCGCACGGCCAAGGAGGCCGTGGATCATGCTCTGCTTTATGCTTTCAGGGACAGAAGAGCCCGCAAGAGAGACTTCAGAAGATTGTGGATAGTCAGGATCAATGCTGCAGCCAGAGCGAATCAGATGAATTACAGAGACCTTATCCATGGTCTCAAAGAGGCCAGGGTTTCTGTGAACAGAAAGATGTTGGCCGACCTGGCAGTGAGCGACCCAGCTGCCTTCTCTCAAATGGTGGAGTTGGCAAGGCAGAATCTGAGGGCCTGACAAAGTTCCTTTTGGGGGCGTCAATAGGCAAGGTGGAGCCCTGGGGCGCATAAGGTTGATCAGGGTTGTCCTGGGATGATGGTGAGCCTGCAGGCTAAAGGTTTTGCTTTTGACTCGGATTTCTAGGCATGAGCGGCTTTCTAGAAGAACTAGAGAAGATTCGCCGGGAGGCACTGGCCTCCATTGAGGCGGCCATCAGTTCGAAGGATATCGACCTCTTGAAGGTCAGTTACCTGGGTCGAAAAGGCAAGTTGTCCCTTTTGCTCAGAAGCATAAGGGACCTGCCAGTAGAGGAGAGGCCCAGGGCCGGAGAGATGGGGAATCGTATCCGGCAGGAGCTGGAGCAGTGGCTGGAGCAAAAGGCCTCATCTCTTGCCGGGGAGGTTCGCAGAAGTGGGCTGGACATAACCCTTCCGGGAAGACCTTTTCCCAGGGGCAAGAAACACCTCATAACCCAGACCCTGGAAGAAATACTCAGGATCTTCGCCTCCATGGGCTACAGCGTGGTGTCAGGGCCGGAGGTGGAACTGGATTACTACAATTTCGAAGCCCTTAACATCCCCAAGGACCATCCTGCCCGAGACATGCAGGACACATTCTACATCTCCGAGCAGGTGGTGCTGAGGACTCACACCTCACCGATGCAAGTGCGCACAATGGAGAAAGGTCCTCCACCAGTGCAGATAGTGTGCCCTGGAAAGGTTTACCGCCACGACAATGATCCCACCCACAGCCCCATGTTTCATCAGGTGGAAGGGCTCTTGGTGGACAAGGGGATAACCTTTGGGGATCTAAAGGGCACCCTGACCGCATTCATACAGAGAATGTTCGGGGCCTCCACCTCTTTGAGATTCAGGCCCAGTTTTTTCCCCTTCACCGAGCCCAGCGCCGAGGTGGATATCCAGTGCGTGCTTTGCGGGGGTGTAGGCTGCGCACTTTGCAGTGGCACGGGCTGGCTGGAGATTCTGGGATCTGGTATGGTGGATCCGGCCGTATACGGCTTTGTGGGGTATGATCCAGAGATATATTCCGGGTTTGCCTTTGGGCTTGGGGTGGAACGCATTGCCATGCTTCGTCACGGGGTGGACGACATTCGGCTCTTCTACGAGAACGACTTACGTTTCCTCCAACAGTTTTGACTCTTTGAGGCGGAAAGACAAGAAAAGATGAAAGCGACCTTGGGATGGATTAGGGAGTTCGTTCCTTGCGACTTGGATGCCCCGGAACTGGCCGAAGCCTTGACACATCGAGGCCTTGAGTGCAGGGCTTCCTTGGAAGGAACTCTGGAGGGAGTCGTGGTGGGGGAAGTGCTTGAGGTAGAGCCCCATCCCAGGTCGGAAAAGCTTCGAGTCTGCAAGGTGAGGGCAGGAAAAGAGTTCTTATCCGTGGTGTGTGGAGCTGCCAATGTGCGTCCGGGGATCAAGGCGCCCCTGGCCATGGTGGGGGCCAGGATCCCCTCTGGAATGTTGGTGCAGGCCTTGGAGATTCGAGGTGTCAGTTCAGAAGGGATGCTTTGTTCTGAGGCTGAGCTGGAGCTGGGAGATGACGCCTCAGGCATATGGATTCTCCCGGAGCATCTTCCAAGCGGGCAGAGGCTGGATGCTGTCCTGGATCTCAGCGACTGGGTGCTCTCCTTTGATCTCACTCCCAACCGTGCAGATTGTTTGAGCGTGCTGGGCATATGCTTTGAGGTGGCTGCCATAACCGGTGCCAAGGTAAGTATTCCAGAGATGGAGCTCCAAGAGAGAGGGGCTCCCATGGCCGGAAGATTTCAGGTGGAGATCCGGGATCCTGAGCTTTGTCCCAGGTACGTGGCGCGCATGGTAGAGGGGGTAAAAATAAAACCCTCTCCTTTGTGGATGCGCAGAAGGCTGCAGTTGGTTGGGCTCAGGCCCATCAACAACGTGGTGGATGTGACCAATTACGTTATGTGGGAGCTGGGGCAGCCCCTTCATGCATTTGATCTGGAATTATTAGAAGGCAGCTGCATAGTGGTCCAGAGAGCCAGGCCAGGTGAAAAATTCATTTCTTTGGACGGGCAGACCAGGGACTTGGGCCCTGAGATGTTGATGATATGGGATGGGCAAAGGCCCGTGGCCGTGGCGGGAGTCATGGGAGGTGAAAACTCCGAGGTAAGAGCTCAGACCACAAACGTGCTCATAGAAAGCGCCTTTTTCAACCCCATGAGCATCAGAAGGACCGCCAAGGCCCTGGGCATGAACACAGAAGCCTCCAAACGTTTCGAGCGAGGGGTGGATCCTGAGGGCTGTCCCAGGGCTGCACGCAGAGCAGCTCTGCTGATGGCAGATCTGGCTGGTGGAACAGTGGCCAGGGGGGAGTTGGACGTCTATCCCAATCCTCAACCTCCAAAGACCGTGAAACTCAGAGTTTCCAGGGTGAACGCTCTCCTGGGTACCACTCTGGGGGCAAAAGAGGTCAAACATTGTCTTGAGCTTCTTTCCATGGAAGTACAGGAGAGTTCCCAGGACATGTTCATGGTCAAGCCTCCCACCCGCAGGGTGGATCTTACCAGGGAGATAGACCTGGTAGAAGAGGTGGCCCGCGTCTGGGGGTTCCACAGGATTCCCAACAGCCTTCCAGGCAGAAGGCTCTCCATCGTGGAGCATGGAGTGGAATGGAATTGGGAGTCCAGGATCAGGGAGATCCTGGTGGGCTTCGGCTTTAACGAGGTTATAACCTTCTCATTCATGGATCCAGCTATTTTGGACCGCATGGGTCTTTCCGTTGGGGATCCCATGCGGGCAACCCTGAAGCTAAAGAACCCCCTCAGACAGGACCAGGGAGTCATGCGCACCAGCCTTGTTCCTGGGCTCTTGGATGCGGTGCATGGGAATCTCCATCGTCGCAACAACGACCTACGTCTTTTTGAGCTGGGCAGGGTGTTTCTTCCCAGGGAGGGGGAACTTCTTCCAGAGGAGCCTCGCCGCCTGGCAGGGGTCATGGTGGGGCAGAGAACCCCTCTTCACTGGTCTTCCAGCTCAGCTTCGGTGGATTTTTTTGACCTTAAAGGGGTGTTGGAGGGGCTTGTTTGTGAGCTGCGAATTGGGGATGTCAGTTTTCTTGGAGGTGAATGCCCAAGCTTCCTTAATCCCGCTGCAGCAGCAAGGGTAGTCTCTGGGCACAGGGAGCTGGGCTGGCTTGGAGAACTGGATCCAGAGGTGCAGCGCAAATGGGATCTGGAACTCCCTGTGCTTCTATTTGAGATGGACCTGGAGCTTCTCCTGGAGCTTTCTGTAACTGTTCCCAGATACAGTGCTCTTCCTAGGTTCCCCGAGGTAGTAAGGGATCTATCTATAATTGTGGGGGAGGATATTCCAGCGGGTCGGTTGCTGCAGTTCATAAGAGACCATGGAGGTCAGTGGCTGGAAAATGTTGTGCTCTACGACCTTTTCCAGGATCCTGCTAAACTTCCTGCGGGCACCAAGAGCCTGACTTTTAGGCTTTGGTTCAGGTCTCGGGAGGGGAGCCTTACAGATGAGGCGGTGAACCTGGAACAACAGAGGATCTTGGAAGGCATGGAGGAAACTTTGGGTGCCAAGCTCAGAACCTAGAGATCATCTGCCCGCCCAATCTTTATGATGCGGGTCAAGCCATGGCAAAGGGGGAGAGAGATGACTAAGGCAGATATAGTGGATCAGGTGTACGAGAAGGTTGGGTTCTCCAAGAAAGAATCGGCGGAGATCGTGGATCTGGTCTTTGAGATCATCAAAGAGACTCTGGAGCGCTCCGAAAACATCAAGATTTCCGGATTCGGTAGCTTCGTGCTCAGGGAGAAAAGAGCAAGAAGGGGCCGAAATCCTCAAACCGGGGAGGAGATACAGATAACCCCGAGGCGAGTTCTTACCTTCAAGCCTTCTTTGGTTTTGAAGAAAGCCATCAACTCCGGTTCCTGACAAGCTTTCTGAACTGGTCTTCCAGTGACATGGGGTGATGGAGGCTCACCGTGGAAGAAAACCAAATTCCCGACAAGCTTTACTTCAAGATAGGTGAGGTCAGTCAGGTCACCGGGGTAGAGCCTTATGTACTTAGATACTGGGAGAGCGAGTTTCGAATAGTAAGTCCTGAGCGTAGCAGAAGCCGACAGAGGCTCTACACGCGCAAGGACGTAGAGCTCATCCTGGAGATAAAGAAACTCCTCTATGAAGAAAGATACACCATCGAGGGGGCCAAGAAGAAGCTTCTTGGAAGGCAAAGGGTCCAACCTCAACAGCTCTCTATGGGCTTTCAGGAGGATCTATTTAGAAGCACCCTCAAAGAGGTGAAGGACGAACTCAAGGCGGTCAGGAAGTTGCTTCGTTGAGCTGTCCTGGGCCCAGATAAATAAGCAATAAGATATGTTCCTGGCATGGTTCCCCAAGCATGGGGGATGCCTGAATTGGCCAGCCAGAGACTTTAGCACAGGGGCCTTGACCTTAAGGCCTCCATGGTCTATAAAAGGGCAAGTCGGGACGTGGCGCAGACTGGAAGCGCACCTGAATGGGGTTCAGGGGGTCGCTGGTTCAAATCCAGTCGTCCCGACCATTTTTTTTGTCTCAAATGCCTAGAATTTTCTTGGGTTGGGGGGCCTAGGCAGAATGGTCACCTAGGCCCTGGAAGCTGTGCTTCCACCACGAGTAAAGGTATTGAACACCACCAGAGCCTCCATCCTGGGCTTCGCGGGATTCATTCTCCTGGGGGCCTGCCTGTTGATGATGCCTTTTTCCTCATCGGGCATTCCCATTGGGTTAATAGACGCCCTGTTCACAGCCACCTCCGCAGGCTGCGTAACAGGGCTTAGTGTATTGGACATAGGGAGGGATTTGAGCAGAACCGGACAGATCCTGCTACTGCTACTAATTCAGATCGGTGGGCTAGGCATCATGACCATGTCCACGGTATGGCTGCTTATGGCAGGTGGTAGGCCTAGCCTGGGGACTCGCATGGTACTCCAAGATACCTTCACACACAGGGGCAACTGGGATTTGAGATCCATGATCCTGGACGTGGTTCGCTTCACCTTGATTCTGGAGCTTTTGGGAGCAGTGCTGCTCTTTGCCAGGTTCTCTGAGATGTACCCCTTGGGAGAAGCCGCATATTTATCTGTTTTCCATTCGGTGTCGGCTTTTTGTAATGCCGGGTTCAGCACTTTCACCAATAATCTGGAGGGGTTCGTGGGGGATCCTTTGGTGAGCTTAACTGTCTCCTTGTTGATCATAAGTGGAGGCATAGGCTTTCTAGTGCTCAGGGAATTGAAACTATTCTTTAGAAGGGGAGGGAGTTCTAGGCAATGTCTCAGCCTGCACTCCAAGCTGGTATTGTCTAGTTCAGCAGTTCTTATTGCGTGTGGGACAATGCTGATCCTCATGATGGAATGGAACAATACCCTGGCTGGCTTGTCCATGGGACAGAAGTTTCTGGCTTCTTTTTTCCAGGCTGTTACAGCCCGTACAGCAGGTTTTAACACCATTCCCATAGGTTACATGGCGAATCAGACTCTGATGGTACTGATTCTGCTGATGTTCATAGGGGCTTCTTCAGGCTCCACAGGAGGAGGCATCAAGACAGGCACTTTTGCCACCTTGGTGGCCCTGGGTTTCTCAAGGTTAAGAGGCTATTCAGAGCCCAAGGCCTTTGGTAGAACCATATCCCCAGGCAGTGTGGCCAAGGCCATGAGTGTGAGCATGGTTTGCGCTATGGTGGTGCTGGTGGGAACACTCCTGATTCAGGTCACGGAGGTAGGCAGTGCCTCATCGGCCCTGGCAAGAGCCCGTTTCCTAGAGTTGCTCTTCGAGGTGGTGAGCGCCTTTGGAACCGTTGGCCTCTCCACAGGCGTAACCCCAGATCTAAGCGATGCAGGCAAGGTACTGATCACATTGATCATGTTTCTGGGTAGGTTGGGTCCCCTGGTGGTGGCTGTGGCTGTAGCTCGCCAAAAGACGGTGCACTTCAGGTTTGCCGAGGAAAGCATAATGATTGGGTGAGGTGTGCCATGAAACAGATCGCCGTTATCGGGTTGGGCAATTTTGGATATCACTTGGCCACAAACCTTTGCGCCAAAGGCCACGAGGTCATGGCTATAGACAGGGATCCCCAGAAGGTTCAAGCCATAAAAGACCTTGTGACTCGGGCCGTGATGGCCGATGCCACAGACAGAGAGGTGCTGGAGGACCTGGGCCTGAGGCAGATGGACACGGTGGTGGTTTCCATAGGAACTGAAATGAGTAATTCCATACTGGCTACACTCCATCTCAAGGAGATAGGGGTGAAGCGTGTGGTGGCCATGGCCATTAGCGAGCCTCACGAGCGCATCTTGCGAAGGGTGGGTGCCTCGGAGGTTGTGTTTCCGGAGAAAGATCTTGCCACATCCCTGGCCGAGAAGCTTCACAACCCCAACATGCTGGACTACCTGCCCTTTTCCCCTGATTACAGCATCGTGGAACTGGCTCCTCCAAGGAAGTTCATAGGCAGATCCCTCAAAGAGCTGGACCTGATAAACCGCTATGGGGTCCAGGTAGTGGCTGTTAGGGAGCTGGTGCCAGAACGCCTGAACATGATCCCCACGGGGAATTTTGTAGTTAAAGACAGCGACATCATAATCCTCTTAGGCCCCAACAAGTCCCTGGAAAAAATAAGGGAACAAGATGTCTAAGAGGCTATCATTTCTTCCAGAAATCGGGGAAGAGAAGCACGAAAACGGTGTAGATCTCAAGCCGACCGGCCAACATGCAAAAGATGAGCACACATTTGCCTGCACCAGGTATGTCTGCATAATGGCCTGAAGGCCCCACCTGGGCAAGTCCCGGCCCGATGTTGCCCAGGGTGGCTGCCACTGAAGAGGCGCTGGTGATCAAATCCATTCCCAAACCCGCCATTACCCCTGAAGCTACAGCGAATATGCCCATGTAAAGCAATGTCATGCCCAGCACATGATTTACTACAGCCGGTGGCACCGTCTGTTTGGCTATCTTGACAGCCACCACGGCCTGAGGATGAAGCAATCTTCGAAGCTCGCCCTGCAGGTACCGGTAAAGGATCAGGAAACGCACGCACTTGATGCCTCCACCCGTGGATCCTGCGCAGCCACCCACAAACATCAGAAGAAACAAGACCAGGCGGCAAAGGGGAGGCCACTTGTCAAAATCTGCCGTGGCAAATCCGGTGGTGGTCATTATGGAAACCACCTGGAAGGCCGCATCCTCCAACCTCTCCAGCCATGGCCCTCCCTCAAAAGCCAGCAGATAAGCCAGCACCAGTGCTGTAAAAAAAATCAAGAGCCCCAGGTAGAGCCTGAATTCCCTGTCCAGCCAGTACTGGGCCAAGGTGCCTCTTGCCACAGCATAATGAAGGGAGAAGTTTGTGGCCGCCAAGAACATAAAGAAAATAATGACCACTCGGTGATAGTGACTGTAAAAGGCAATGCTTTCGCTTCTGGTGGAAAAACCACCTGTGGCCATGGTGGTGAAGGAGTGGCATATGGAATCAAAAAAGCTCATGCCTCCGGCTGCAAGAAAACCTATCTGGATCAGTGTGATGACCAGATAGGTCTGCCACAGGAGCCTTGCCGTGTCCGCTATCTTGGGCTTGAGTTTGTCCAGGAAAGGCCCGGGGACCTCTGCCCTGTAAAGCTGTACAGCGCCCACTCCCAGCAGAGGCAGGACAGCTACACCCAGCAGGATTATGCCCATGCCTCCCAGCCACTGGACCATGGAGCGCCAAAGCAGAAAGCTCTTGGGGAGATCTTCTGGTTTGGGGATCACCGAGGCTCCTGTGGTAGTAAAGCCAGAGACCACCTCGAAGAGGGCGTCCAATGGAGAAAGAATGCCTGAAAGCACAAAAGGAACAGCCCCGAAAGCACTGGCCGTGAGCCATCCAAAGGAAACTATGGCAAAGGCCCCTCTACGACCTATGGTGATCTTGCCACGCAGGCCCCATATGCTTCCAAGGCCGCCCACCAGAACCGCCAGTATTACCCCCTTGAGGAAATCCAGAGTCTCTTTTTCTCCTTCCCAGAGGCTGATCCCCAAAGGCAGAAGCATGGTGAGTCCCACGCAGAGATTAAAGAAACACAGAATGCCTATTACCTGGCGCATTTCACCAATACTCTAGCTTGACACTGACTATCTTTTCCAAGAGTTTAAGGGAGTCAGAGGCCACAACCATCACCACCCGGTCTCCAGGCTGGATCTGAGTATCCCCAGTAGGGATCATGACATGCTCCCCCCTGGTAATGGCACCCACCAGAATCCCCTTGGGCAAACCCAGATCTTTGATCTGTCTGGCCACAAGGTCAGAGGTCTCCAGGGCCTCCACCTCCAAGAGTTCGGCTTGGCCTTCTGGGAAAGTAACTACATTGGCTACCCGGCCCCTTCGGACATACTGAAGAATGCGGTTTATGGCGATGAGGGAGGGACTTATGACCACATCCACCCCGGTCTGATAAGCCAAGGGGATGTAACCCACCCGGTTTGCAAGGGCTATGACCCTCTTACAACCCATTCTCTTGCCCAGCAAGGAGACCAAGATATTTTTTTCTTCGTCTGAAGTCAGGGCAAGAAAAGCGTCTAGTTTGTGCACACCTTCCTCTTTCATGATCTCCGAGGAGGTGAAGTCTCCTTTTATGACCGTGGCATTGTCCAGCTCTGAGGCAAGTAACTCGCATCTTTCCTCGTTGGGGTCCACCACGCACACTTGTAGTCCTCTGTGTTCGAGGGCGCGTGCGACCTTTAACCCAAGGGAGTTGCCTCCATATATCATGACCCTGCGAGGTGGTCTGGCATTTGAAGGATCAAAACTCAGGAAGACCTCTGAAACCGCCTGAGAGGTTCCCAGAAGGTAGACCAGGTCATGGAGCTGAATTTTGTCTTCTCCTCTAGGAATAACAGCCTGTTCCCCACGCAGTATGGCGGCCACTATCAGACCCCTCTCCGTGAGTATGTTTGTGAGCTCCTTTAGGCGTTTTCCCACAAAAGGATTCTGTTCCTCAGCCACGAAAGATGCTATCCTGAGCCTGCCCCCTGCCAGGTCCACCACGTCCTTTGCCCTGTGAGTCTCCAGGATTCTAAGGATGGAATCCACGGCCTCCTGATCGGTGTTTATCACCAGGTCAATACCTAAGCGATCGGGGCCCATGAGACGAGCGCTTGTGGCGTACTCAGGATCCCTTATCCTGGCCACCTTCTTGGGGATCTTGGATTGAATTCCGGCCACCAAACAAGAGATCATATTGACTTCATCACTGTCAGTAGCGGCTATGAGAATGTCAGCCTTGTGAATTTCCGCCTTGCGCAAAATGCTCATGCTGCTGCCGCTTCCACACAGTGTGCGCACATCCAGTAACTCAGAAACACTCTCAAGCTTTTGCTCATCCTTGTCGATTACCACGATGTCTTTATATTCTCGACTGAGGCGAGCAGCCACATTGAAGCCCACCTCTCCTGCTCCTATGACAATTATGAACATTTAATTCTTTCTCCTGGCCCCTGTTTGCCTTGCTTGCGAGGCGCCTTGCAGGATAAAGCCCCTGGGTTCCCAATGGAAGCTTTTCCCAAAGGCCTCTTGGGGAAGAAAAAAATCTTCTGTCCCTTGGAAACAACTCAAATCACTCCAGAGGCCCCTTTTGGAATAATTTTATGCGCCCTTGCAGGGCGCCTGGCCATATTTAAACATTTATTATACCAGCTCTTGGGCCTGCAGCTAATCCTCCTGATCGTGGCAGCAGGAAGGTGTTTGCGCCTGTGAGCGAATCCAGGCTTTTGAGCCAGGCCACCCAAGGGGATTTATGATATCATGGGTGCTGAGCCTAAGGGGCAGCCAGCAAAGAAACATTGGTTTTGAGCTCAAGACACAAGGCCTTGGGTGTTCTTGAAAGACAATGACTGGGCTCTTATCAAGGGGCAAAAATGGCCCGTAACTTAATGAAAAGTCAAAGTTAAAAGCACCCATAGCCAGGAACCCCTCACTTACCAGTTGGGTATTACTGTGGGAAATGAACCTTGAGATAGCTTCATGGAGCACGGGATTAAGTAGTCCTTCAAAACTGTAATGATCTGGGGAAATATGGGGACTGAATCAATATGTTTGGGTATCTAATTTGATCTGAAATGGAGGGACAGGAGGTGAGAAACGAGATCCAATGGGGCCCTGTGAGATTTATCCAGGGCCAGAACAAGGGAAGATATCCCTATTGCCACTCTCTTTACATAGAGGAGGCCGGGGTTCTAATAGATCCGGGCTCTGACAGGCAGGTCCTTCAAGAAATAAAGGCTGGAGGCGGTGTGAGGCAGGTATGGCTCTCCCATTGGCATGAAGATCACATGATCCATCTGGATTTGTTTGAAGATCTCCCCATATGGATTTCCCAACAGGATGCTCCACCCTTAGGGGATCTGGAGACTTTCCTGGACTGGTACGGCATGGAGGAGGAGTCTTACAGGCAGCACTGGCGGGATGTGCTGGCTGGCCAGTTTCATCTTAAGCCCAGAAGGCCTGCTGGTTTCTTGGTCCCAGGGCAAAGGCTTGAGCTCCCGGGTGTGACTGTGGAGGTGATCCACACTCCAGGGCACACTCCGGGGCACCTGGCTTTCAGGTTCTTGGAACAGGGGGTTCTGTTTCTGGGGGACTACGACCTGACAGCATTTGGGCCCTGGTACGGAGATCTATACTCCAGCATAGAGGAGACCCTGGAGTCTGTAAGAGTTCTGCGTGAGATGGATGCAAGGGTTTGGATAGCAGGCCACGAGGCCGGCATATTCCAAGAGCCTCCTGACTCCCTTTGGGACTCATATGTTGAAGTCATAAAAAAAAGAGAGCAGAAGCTCCTGGAGTTCCTCAAGGAACCCAAGACAATGGATGAGATCGTAAAGGCCTGGATCGTCTATGGGAGGCCTCGTGAGCCTCAAGCCTTTTTTGAATTTGGCGAGAAGGCCATAATGGGCAAGCACCTCAAGAGGCTTGTCTCCCAGGGGCTGGTTTCAAAGGAGGCCGGGCGCTTCAGATCAAGGGGCTGAGGCACAAAAGAATTGGAACTAGAGGCATATTTCTTCAGGGATTTGCATTCCGCTGTATTCATGGGTACGGCCAGCGACAGATATGCTGGATGGCTGGGTCAGATTTACAGCCCAGAGCTTTACAAAGGAAGGACGCAAAAAAGGGAAAGGAGGCTTGGGCAAAAGAGTTTCCTAGAAGAGGTGCTACCTGTAGATAGCCTCCAGGAATACTTCCAACACTTTGAGGTGCTGGAAGTGGATTTTACCTTCTATGCTCCCCTATTGGAAAAAGGCCGGCCCACGGCCAACCACAGGCTCCTGGAAATGTACAGGGCCCACATGGGACCAAAGGACCGGGTCATTCTCAAGGCCCCCCAGTTGGTCACGGCTCAGGTGCTGAGAAAGGCAAACCGCTTTGAGGCAAACCCCAGATACCTGGATCCGGAGCTCTTTACCGTGGGCTTTTATGAACCGGCCAACAGGCTGCTGGGTTCCAATCTGGCCGCAATTGTCTTGGAGCAAGAATACCAACGCAAGGAAGGCAGGGTCTCGCCGGATGAGATGGCTCGGGATCTGGAGAATTTTTTCAGGCAGATCCCCGGAGATGACCGTTATCATTTGGAGTTGAGGACGCCCCAGTACTTGGTAGAGCCAGTGTTTCAGGTAATGGAGCTCTATGGTGTGGGCCAGGTGCTTTCTCACTGGAGCTGGCTTCCTCCCCTTGCCAAGCAGATGAAGACCTCGGGTGGAAGGTTTTTGAAAGAGGGGAGGGCCTGGGTTATAAGGCTTATGACCCCCCTGGGGATGCGCTACGAGGATGCCTATGCCATGGCATACCCATTTGATCGTGTTGTGGAGGGAATGCTCCAATCTCGCATGATAGAGGAGACAGCGCAAATTCTGAGGGTCATCACCCAGGCACAAGGCTTGGCCTATGTCATAGTGAACAATCGATCAGGGGGTAATGCCCCTGAGATCGCGCGAATGGTGGCCCAGCGCTTCCTGGGATTATTGTAGGAAGATCGGCCAGTTGCATGGGAGGCACATGGATGACAGAGGTAAAGAGGCTTCAGGAACTTCTCAATGGTCTTGTGAAAAAGCAAACTGCACCCCAAGAGGGTGAAGGGATCTGGAGAAAACCCCTTCTGGTTTCGGCCAAGCTGGATGAGCGCTTCTTGAAACTAAGGGAAATGGCGGCCTCTGACCACCTCATGCCCTGGGAGCTACTTCCTAGTGCCAAGAGCCTCATAGTGTTTTTCCTGCCATTTGCCAAAGCACTGGTCCGGGAGAACTCAGGCGGCCAAGAGCCTTCCCGCGGCTGGGGCACGGCCTATGTGCAGACCAATGAATTCATCGCCAAAATAAGCCAAGAAATGAGCCTGTTGCTAAGGCAAGCTGGCTATGCTTCGGCCGTGACCCCTCCCACACATAATTTCGATCCAGTGAGGCTCATGAGCCGGTGGTCGCACAAGCATCTAGGCTACTTGGCCGGGCTTGGACGCTTTGGCCAAAATTCTCAACTCATAACACCTTCAGGCTGTGCAGGCAGATTGGGGAGTCTGGTCACAGAGGCGGATCTGGGTGATCATCCCCTGGATCTGGGAAAAGAGGCCTGCCTCCACAAGATGGGGAAACCCTGTCTCAAGTGCTTCAAGCGCTGTCCTGTGGGAGCCCTGAGCCTCAACGGGTTTGACAGAAAGGCCTGCTGGGAAAGACTCAAGCTCAACAGGGAAAGGGCCTCCAGCCTGGCCGGCCTGCCTGAGAACACACATGTCTGCGGAAAGTGTGTTGCCATGCTGCCCTGCAGCTTTAAGGATCCTGTAGCAGCATCCGCGCTTCAGCTGGCCTGCCCGTGAGAGAAGTGAAAGATTTCTTCCAGCTCTCTTCTCCTGGCCCCATAGGGGCTGGGCTCGGGTAAATAAAGACCCGTGGATTCTATGAAGCGGGCTACCCTGGTACAAAGCCCTTTTTTCCAGGGTAGACCTCTTTGCCGCCTTGTGCGTACCCAGCTGGAGGAGACCCCCTCCATCTTCTTAGGTGAAGGCACCAGCGGGAATCTCACGGGAAGCCTAATGTTAGGCATTGCCGGTCTCTCAAACACAGTAAATGAGCCCAATGAGAAGAGCTCATCCAGTTCTTTTTCGGCATCCCCATAGAACCCTGGATCCAGAATGCGGGCCATGGTGTCTGCTCCCACAAGAAAACTCCATCTCGTGCCAGGAGCAAAAGTGAGCGAAAGAGCCCTTGCCTTCTCCAAGAAAAGCCCGTGGCTTGAAAGCCCTATGAGAAGTCTTTTCTGGAGATGGAAGGCCACTTGGAGCATCAGATACCTGTCTACGATGTGAGCGTCTTGGGGTGGCTTGTCAGCATGGCGAAGATCCAAGATCAGTAAAACCCGGTCAAAGCCTCCCCTTTCCAATGCCCATTTCACCATGTGGCTGTGGGCCAGGGTTGGGGGGTTAAAGGAACCTGGTAAAATGGCCCAAGATCCAGCCTCAGATCTCAAGGCCCATGGGCTCTCTGGGACTCTTATTTGAGGCAGGCCTGTTCTAAGACACTCTGTGGCGGTCTTACCCAGAGCCTGGGCCAAGCTGATTTCTGCCTGGGAAAGCACGGCCGAGTGCAAGATCCTTCAACTCTGAGGCAGAACTCCTTCGAAAAGCCTTCCCAAGGCCTCCATGACCGTGCGGTTGAGTTCTTCTTCCACATCCCTGATGTCGAATTGGAGGGTTGTTTTTTGGGGGCTTATTTCTATGGACCTAGTCAAGACCTCATTTTTTTCCACCAGTCCTATGGATGCGCTTAGCCTGACTCTGTAACGCGTAGTGGTTCTAAATATCGAAGAGTCAGAGTTCACCTCCATGGCCTCGATACGCCCGGTCACGGCAGCCTTGAGATCCTTGGGAAGTTCTTTTAGGGCCTCAGGTTCTCCACTCCAGGATCGGAGGTCTACCACCTTCATTCCCTTGGCCTCCAAGAATCTCACAACCATCAAACCCAGGTCTTTGCCGGTTGTGGGAGAACCCAGCATGATGGTCTCAGGGCTTCCATCCACCCGTATTCGCTTACCCAAGATCTGGGGAGTGGATCTGGTGTCTTGAAAAGGGGCCACTCCCACTGTTATGGCTTGTGCAGTAGAGTACTCCCCAGTGGGTCTGAACTGGAGGTACACCATCTGTACGCCCGAACCGCTGCAGGAGACAAGACCCAGGAAAATAATACCCCAAGCCGCCAGGCAATTAAGTCTCATCAAGAACGACAGGTTGGTCATTTCTCTTCCCCCACTGCTAGGGGCTGCCTCATCACAGGCTGCCCCCAAGGTCCATGTGTTCTCAAGGCTCCCATGCATGATAGGTTAGCCTCTTTGCCAGGTCAATCTAAATCCAGTAAAGACCCTTGCCAAAAAACGCAAACTCCACTATGAAAGTGTGAGAGTTCTTTGGGAAAGGGGTATGGACCGTTTTCAAAAGGAGGGCACAGATGGGGGATCATTTCGACTTGAGCGGTAAAGTGGGTATAGTTACGGGAGGCGGCAAGGGAATCGGGAAAGCCATAGCCTTGGGTCTGGCTGAGGCCGGAGCAAAGCTCATGATTGCCGCAAGAACTCAGGCAGAGATAGAGGCAACGGCCGCAGAAATAAGGGCCAAGGGAGGGGAAGCTGCATGGCGGGTCACAGACGTGAGTCTGAGCGATCAGGTGGAAGCACTGGTCACGGCCACTGTGGAGACCTTCGGACGCTTGGATCTGCTCATCAACAATGCGGCCAGAAGTTTTCTTAGGCCTTTGCTGGAATTAAGGGAAGATGGATTCGACAAGATCTTTGACACCAATGTGAAGGGCACCTTCCTGCTCAGCCGTGCTGCTGCCAGGGTGATGAAAGAACAGGGAGGAGGAAGAATCGTGAACATCACCACAGTGGGGGCTGTGCGGGGAGGCGTGATGATGGGTGTTTATCATGCCAGCAAGGCTGCTGTGAAGATGCTTACCATGTGCATGGCCGCTGAATGGGCTCCTTACAATATCTCGGTCAATGCCGTGGGGCCAGGGCTCACACGTACTCACTTCAGCCAGCCCATATGGAGCAATCCAGAAGTGGAAAGGCAGATTGTCATGAGGATTCCCAAGGGTAGACTCGCCGAACCGCAGGATATAGTTGGAGCCGTGCTCTTCCTATGCTCGGATTCGGCTGGTTTTATAACAGGCCAAAGCCTGTATGTGGACGGTGGCACACTGGCCACCACCTGAGGTCAAAGGAGCCGGTCTGGATGAGATGTGCCAAGGGGAAATCCGGATCGGTTCCCTTTTTTTTGAAGACAGATGCACTGCTTATGGTAAATGTGCTTGGAGAGTCCTTTTGGGGGATCTGCCAAGGGTAAAGCTAAAAATGGCTCAATACATGGGTTTTGGGCCTGGGCTGGGGGGAAACTAGGCCAAGGCAATGAGCCTGGCTATCTTTCATATGTGAAGCTCCAGGACATCCCCATCAGAGAGGGGAAAATCCAGGTGGACTCTCTGACCGTCGTGTTTGTCCCTGCCCCATATTCTTGCAAATTTGAGCTTTTGGGCAAAGTCCTTGTGGATCTCTTCGGCGAAATCTGCCACAGTACTTCCCACAGGCAGGACAACCGGGTCATCCAAGTCCGGTTCTTTGCCAGGAACCTTGGTGTAGACCCTAATGATGTTCAAGGCCTTGAAGCTGGCAGACACCAATAGATCGGTCCCCTCCATGCTCCTGGTGGACACAGGCAGGATCTCATAGTCTTTTGCGTAAAACTCCTGGAGAATCTCGAGATGATCTCTGGATTTGGGCAAATCAATCTTGTTGGCCACCAGCAGTACCTGTTTGTTTAGACGATCCTGGTCTTCGGGTTGCCTTTTTTTCCCAACTGGTGCGATGCTGGCTCCATCGAGGGCCTCCAGCACCAATTCTGCCTCCTGCAACAGGTCGTCGCTGCTTAGATCCAGAACTATCCAAAGCACATCAGCGTTACGGAATATGGCGTAAACCCAGGGCTCGGTCAATTGCGGATGGATGGGAGGCACATCCACAAGTTGTATTCGGACATTCTGGAAAAGCAACATGCCTGCCTGGGGAAATCGGGTTGTGAACGGGTAATCGGCCACCTCGGGCCTTGCATTGGTCAGACAGCTCAACAAACTGGACTTGCCGCTATTGGCTGTGCCTGCCATGACCACCTGGCCTGCACCTGCTTTTTCCACGAAATAGTTGTCCGCCCTTCGCCCTCCGGATTGCTTTGAAGCAGCCTCTTTTCTGAGCAAAGAAATCTTGCGACGCACTTCCCCCTGAAGCCGATCCGTGCCCTTGTGCTTGGGCATGATGCGCAGCATTTCCTCTAGGGCCTGAATCTTCTCCTGGGGGGTTCTGGCCAACCTGTAACGTTTTTCAGCTTCAAAGTAATGTGGAGGGAGATTGGCAGGCATTTTTTGATATCCCTCCTGGCCTCCAGCAGGCCAACCTGTCTGGTATCCTGTGTCCAGTCAGCAGTTACTGGAGAAGATCATAAAGAGTTCAAACAGCTTACGTCAAGGCGGGGCGCGCCTTGACAAGGGTCCGGGCTTTGCTATAGTGTTTTAAACACGCCCTGGTGACAGAATGCCGGCCACGGTCATCATTCCTGCTCGCTTTTCATCGAGTCGTTTCCCAGGCAAACCTCTCGTATCCATACTAGGAAGGCCCATGATTCAACATGTGTACGAGCGTGCCACCAAGGCTAAAAAGGTAAGGGAGGTGTGGGTGGCCACCGATGACATCCGTATAGCCAGGGTGGTGCGGGGCTTTGGTGGAAAGGCCGTGATGACCTCTGCTGAACATCCCACAGGTACCCATAGGGTCATGGAAGCCCACAAGACAGTGGGAGGAGATCCTGTGGTGAACCTGCAGGGAGATGAACCGCTAATAAATCCTCAACAGGTGGATCTTGTCATAGAAGCCTTGGAGGAAGATCCCCATGCTGATGTGGCCACCTTGTGCACCTTAAGCAGCGACCCCAAAGAAATAGAGGATCCCAACAACGTGAAGGTGGTCATGGACCACCAACAACATGCCCTCTATTTCTCCAGGGCTCCCATTCCTTTTTACAGAGATCCTGAGAAATCGGGGCTCGGAAAGTCGAGAAGCGCCTGGATGCACGTGGGGATTTACGCTTACAGGAAAAGGGCCCTGGAATTGATCCCATCCATGTTGCCCGCACCATGGGAGGAGGCTGAGAAACTGGAACAGTTGAGGTTTCTGTACTGGGGCCTTTGCATCAGGGTGGTACCTACATCGCAGCGCACAATTGGTGTGGATGTGCCTGAAGATGCGGTCAGAGTAGAGAAGCTTCTTTGGGAAGAGTTAAACCGGGAGGGCTCATGAGAACAAAGTTCATATTCATCACGGGTGGGGTTCTTTCCTCCTTGGGCAAGGGATTGGCTGCAGCCTCCATCGGGGCCTTGCTTGAGGCCAGGGGGCTCAAGATCACCTTGGTCAAGCTGGATCCCTATATAAACGTGGATCCCGGAACCATGAACCCCTTCCAGCACGGAGAAGTGTATGTCACCGATGATGGTGCGGAGACCGATCTTGATCTGGGTCATTACGAGCGGTACACCCACGCTCAGATGTCGCAAAAAAACAACTACACCACCGGCCGGATCTACTACAACGTGATCCGCAAAGAGAGGCGAGGGGATTACCTTGGCGGGACGGTGCAGGTCATTCCTCATATCACAGACGAAATAAAGCAATGCATCCTGGGGGCAGCCGAAGGAGTGGACCTGGCCATCGTGGAGATAGGCGGCACAGTGGGGGACATTGAAGGGCTTCCTTTTCTGGAGGCCATAAGACAACTGAGGGGAGATCTGGGAAAGGAAAACGTCTGCTACATTCATCTGACTCTGGTTCCATATATCCAGACAGCGGGGGAGGTAAAGACCAAGCCCACTCAGCACAGCGTAAAGGAGCTTAGGGCCATAGGTATTCAGCCCGACATACTTCTGTGCAGGACAGACAGGTATCTTAGCCAAGAGATAAAGGCAAAGATTGCACTTTTTTGCAACATAGCTTCCGACGCTGTCATCACAGCAAAAGATGTGGAAACCATTTACGAGGTGCCACTGGTGTTCCACAAGGAGGGCCTGGATGAAAAGATAATGGAGATTCTAAACATGTGGACCCGGGCCCCGGTGCTGGAGGAGTGGGAAGCCATAGTGGAGCGTATAAAGAATCCTGTCCATGAGGTTACTGTGGCCATAGTGGGCAAATACGTTCACCTAACCGAATCCTACAAGAGCCTAAGCGAAGCTTTGGTGCACGGTGGCATAGCCAATGATTGCAGGGTGAATCTGCGCTACGTGGATTCGGAGCTCTTGGAGGGACCGGAGTGGGAAAAGCAGTTACAGGGGGTGGATGCCATACTGGTGCCCGGCGGATTCGGCAGAAGGGGCATAGAGGGCAAGATGAGAGCAATACAGTGTGCCAGAGAAAAGGACATCCCTTTCCTGGGCATCTGTCTGGGAATGCAACTGGCTGTGGTGGAGTTTGCCAGGAAGGTTTGCGGCCTCGACGGCGCCAATTCCACAGAGTTTGAGGAGGGCAACCCCCATCCGGTGATAGACCTCATGGCTGACCAACGCACCATAGAGGAAAAGGGGGGCACCATGAGGCTGGGTTCTTACCCATGCCGCGTTCTGCAAGGAACAATGGCCTGGGAAGCATACCGAACGGATCAGATCTGGGAGCGCCATAGGCATCGCTACGAGTTGAACAACAAGTACCGCTCTTTGCTGGAGGAGCGAGGCATGAGGGTCTCCGGGGTCTCCCCTGACCAGAGGCTGGTGGAAATGGTGGAGATACCGGCATTGAGTTGGTTCCTGGGATGCCAATTCCATCCGGAATTCAAATCCAAGCCCCTGAATCCTCATCCTCTGTTCCGTTCATTCATCGGGGCCGCTCTTGAATACCGCAAGCGCTGTACAGGTGTGGATATGAGCTCCAAGTGCGAGGCAGGCGATGTCACACCCACTCGCGCAAGGGCAAGCCAAGGGGGATAGGTGGCCAGATGAGCTGGAACAATCATCCTGGCTGAGTGCTAAGATTCTCTTTGGGGAGGAATGGCTAAGAAGCCTCTTGAAGAAAGGCAGCAGATCTCGCAGTGCTCAGATCAGGGCGTGGGAGAGTATCAAGAGGAGATGTGTTAATGGGTTTCAGGATCGGATCCGTGAAAATAGGCCAGGGGGCCTGCCTGGCATTGGTGGCCGGTCCGTGTGTGATAGAATCCAAAGAGCAGGTCCTGGAGGTGGCGGCCGCCTTGGTAGAGATCACACGCGACTTGGGCATGCCTTTGATTTTCAAGTCCTCTTATGACAAGGCCAACCGAACATCCATAGATTCCTACAGGGGACCAGGTCTTGAGAGGGGCCTGGAGATACTCCAGGAAGTCAGAGACACCTTGGATGTGCCTGTGCTTTCGGACGTGCACTGCCGCACGGAGATAGAGGCTGCGGCAAGGGTCTTAGACGTGATTCAGATTCCGGCTTTTCTTTGTAGGCAAACAGATCTGGTGGTGGCCGCTGCCCGCACAGGTTGTGCCATCAACGTGAAGAAGGGACAGTTCATGGCACCCTGGGACATGGCTCCTGTCATTGAGAAGATACGCTGGGCTGGAAATGATCGTATCTTGGTTTCTGAGAGGGGCTTTTGCCTGGGATACAACCAGCTGGTTGTGGATTTTAGGTCTCTGGTGATGTTGAGAGACCTGGGTGCGGCGGTGATATTCGATGCCACCCACAGTGTCCAGCTCCCCGGAGGCCTGGGGCGGGCCTCAGGAGGGCAGAGACGTTTTGTGCCGGCACTGGCCAGGGCTGCGGTGGCTGTGGGGGTGGACGCCCTTTTCCTGGAGGTTCACCCTGACCCGGACTCTGCCCTTTGTGATGGGCCCAACAGCCTCTGCATGGCCGGCTTAAAGGGACTGTTAGAGGAGATAAAGGAGATAGATGCACTCACCAGACGGCATATGCAAAGCGCAAGAGGAACTCCACAGGCGTGTGATCTCCAGCGCCAGGAGAGTTCTTGAGATAGAGTCCCGGGCCATAGGAGCCCTGGTGAATCAGGTGGGGCCTGATTTTGCAAGCGCGGTCTCCATAATCTTCAGGTGCCAGGGCAAGGTCATAGTCTCAGGAGTGGGAAAGTCTGGGCATGTGGGGCGAAAAATAGCCTCCACACTTGCCAGCACTGGCACCCCTTCCTTTTTCCTGCATCCTGTGGAGGGGGTCCACGGAGATCTTGGGATGGCCACGCCCGAGGATGTTTTCCTTTTTGTCTCCCACAGCGGATCCAGCCAGGAAGTGCTCCAGTTGGTGCCTTTTGTGAAGCGATTGGGCTGTCCAGTCATATCCATCACCGGTCGGCGGGATTCCCCCCTTGCCAAGGCCAGCGATGCAGTGGTTCTTGTGGAGGTGGAAGAGGAGGCCTGTCCCCTGGGGCTGGCCCCCACAGCAAGCACCACCTCGGTGCTGGCCATGGGGGATGCCATGGCATTGTCCCTTCTGGAGTTGAAAGGGTTTACACCATCGGATTTTGCCAAGCTGCATCCAGGGGGGAGCTTGGGCAAGAGGCTCCTGTTGAGGGTGGGAGACTTGATGCATACTGGAGAAGGTATTCCTTTGGTACATGAAAGCACATGCATGAGAGATGCCATATTGGAGATCACCTCCAAGGGGTTGGGGGTCACAGGCGTGGTAGATGATGAAGGTCGCCTGGTGGGAGTCATAACAGATGGGGACCTGAGGAGGGGCCTCCAAAGAGGCAATCAGATGCTGGAGGAGCCGGCCTCCAGGCTCATGACACGAAATCCCAAGTGCATTCAGGCTCAAGCCCTGGCAGTTGACGCACTCAATAAGATGCAAAGGCATGCCATAACCTCCTTGTTCGTCTTTGATGGGCAAGACGAGAGAGCCGTCTCTGGCATCATCCACCTCCATGATGTGCTCAGGGCAGGGGTGCTCTGATGAATAGGGTTGCTTGTTTTCTAATGCTTTTGCTTTGGCTTCTTGTGCCGGGGTGGAACATATGCGAGTCAGCGACCAAGAAACACAACGAAGAGGTGCAATCCCAAGAATCAGATGAAAAAGAGGCAGTTCTTCACGTGAAAGGTGTTTACCTGGAAGAGTTCAATGAGTCTGGCCGTTGCCTGCAACTCTGGGCTGAATCGGGTACATACTCCCGCCTGGAAAAACAGGTGGAGCTCTCCAAGGTGAGAGTCTTGGTGCCACCCCAGAAGGCCGGGCAGGCCAAGCGGGTGGAACTCACAGGTAATCGGGGTCAGGCTGATATGGAGCAAAAGGCCGTTCACATCAACGGGGACGTGCAAATCCTTACGGATGACGGGTACAATATTCGAACCGGGCATGCCACCTATTATTACGAGGCCAGGGAAATACAGAGCAATGATCATGTTTACATGGAAGGGCCTGAGGGGACCACAGAGGGCAGCGGCTTGCATGTGTGGATAGAAAAGGAAGTTGTTCTTCTGAGGCAGAATGTAAATACCCAGCTCAAACCCGAGGCCCTTGAAAAGGCCAAGGAGAAGATCAAACCGTGAGGGGTTTGTTGAAGTCATGGAAGACCGCAGTACTGGTTTGTCTGTTTTCAGGCCTTTGTGCCCCTGAGGCCCCTGCTCTGGATCCTGCCCAGTGGAAGCAAAAGGAGGCTTCTTTGAAGGAGCAGCCGGTCAGAATAAGAGCGGACAGGATGGAGCTCAGAAGGCAGGAGAACGTGATCATTTACAGCGGGAATGTATCGGTGACTCAGCCTCAGTATAAGATGGATTCCGATGTGCTGGAGGTTGGATGGGATCCTGAGACTCGAAAAATAAGACATCTTGTGGCCAGTGGCAAGGTCCGCATGGAGTCTGAGGATGCCAAGGCCACCTGCGGATTTGCTATTCTGGATGTGAGCACTCAGTCGGTGGAGATGCAGGGCTCACCCAAGATGGTACAGGGCGGGGAGCATGTGGAAGGCGAAAAAATAATCTACTCTTTGACTGATCGAAAAAGTACAGTGCTTGGAGGCAAGAGCGGCCGGGTCCGTACCCTGGTGATACCGGGGGGCAAGCGATGAAAGAACAGGCCCAGAAACTGGAGGCCAAGGGGCTCGTTAAGAGTTTTGGCCCCAAGACAGTGGTGAAGGGGGTGGATCTGGAGGCTCAAAGGGGAGAAATTGTTGGGCTGCTGGGGCCCAACGGAGCCGGGAAAACAACTATTTTTTACATGCTTACAGGTGCCATAAGACCCAATGAGGGCCGGGTTTTCCTGCTGGGAGAAGACGTGACAGAGGCTCCCATGTACTTGAGGGCCAGGAAAGGGCTCAATTACCTTCCCCAAGAGTCCTCCATTTTTCGAAGACTGAGCGTAGAGGAGAACCTGCTATTGATACTCGAACTTTGGGAGAAGGATCCAGTCAGGCGCAAGCATCGTTGTCAAGAGCTGCTACGGGAGCTTCGCATAGAGCACCTGGCCCGCAACAAGGCCTACTCCCTCTCGGGAGGTGAGACCCGAAGGGTGGAGATCTGCAGGTCCTTGGCCATAAATCCGCTTTTCATCCTCTTGGATGAACCATTTGCAGGGATAGATCCTTTGGCTGTGGTGGAGATCCAAAACATAGTGCGCGGCCTAAAGGAGCGTGGCATAGGAGTCATCATAACAGATCATAATGTGCGGGAAACTTTAGGTGTTTGCGATAGAGCATACATCATAAACGAGGGCGAAATACTTGAGATGGGCAGCCCAGAACAGATAGCCTCCAGCGAAAAAGCAAGGCGGTTTTACCTGGGGGAGGGTTTCCGCCTGTGATTGATTCTCAAGTGGATCCTCCCAAGTGAGACTGCGCCTGAAAGCCTCAAATTGAGTGAACTCCCTGGTGTGATCCGCTGGGCCATAAGGGTTAAGGGCCAAAAGGGGCGGAAAAACTTTGGGGAAGCACCCCGTCGGTCCTGGCGCCCTGGGCAACAAGCGGCCTTGAATTTCTTCCTGTTCCCACAGAGGATCTAATGCTAAGAGGATCCCGGGGATGGGCATGATCAAAACAAAGCCAGTCCAGTTGCCAGGCCGGGATGGCCTGCGCTGAGGAGAAAAAAGGGGCGGCATCTGCCTGTGGGAATACAGGGGAGGCCGAATTTCATCTTCTGATTGGGCAATGGCGGAGCTGGAGTAAAATAAGAGGACCCGGCTTGGACCTTGGGGCTTGTTTTTGAAACACAGAGAGCCTCAGGAAGCTTTCTGGCCACGGAGGTTTGAATCCATGCTGATGCAGGCATTGCAGAAGGTTTTTGGAAGCGCCAATGAGAGGACGCTCAGGCGTTTAGCTCCCATCGTGGAGCAGATAAATGATCTGGAGCCCAAGATTAGAGAATTGGGCGATGAGGCTCTCAGGAGTAAGACCCTGGAGTTCAGGCAACATTTGCGATCCAGAGTGCTTGAAGTTCTAAGATCCGCAGAGGACTTGGGGCGCCTGGAGCTTGGCAGAGTGGTGAGGGATCTGTCTTTGCACAAGTTGATTAAAGAGGAGCACCTGCCAGGTGCTCAAGATGCCGCTGCAGAGGGTGGGGAGGATCTTGAGGAGCGGGTGGAGGAGCTCAAGGCAGAAATCAGAACAGCCATAGGGGAGACCCTGGAAGAGCTGCTTCCCGAGGCCTTTGCAGTGGTTCGGGAGGCAGCCAGGAGAGTCCTTGGGGAGCGTCCCTTTGATGTGCAGCTTGTGGGAGGCATTGTGCTTCACCAGGGCAAGATAGCCGAGATGGCAACAGGAGAAGGCAAGACACTGGTGGCCACGCTTCCTGTTTACTTGAACGCCCTTGCAGGCCGGGGTGTGCACGTTGTGACAGTTAATGACTATCTGGCCAAAAGGGACAGGGATTGGATGGGTCAGATTTACGAGCTGCTGGGCCTCAGTGTGGGAGTCATATATCACGACATGCCCCAGGAAGAGAGGCGCCTGGCCTATGAGGCAGACATAACTTACGGCACCAACAGCGAATTCGGGTTCGACTACCTGAGAGACAACATGGCTCTGAGAGCCGAGGATCAGGTTCAAAGAGGGTTTCACTTCGCCATAGTGGACGAGGTGGACTCCATCCTCATAGATGAGGCGCGCACGCCTCTTATAATTTCCGGGCCGGTGGAGGTGGAGACCAATCGCTATGCAGAGCTTCAACCCATGGTCCAGCGGCTTGTTCAAAGCCAGACCTTCTTGGTCAACAGGCTCCTGGCAGAGGCCGAGAAGCTGCTTGAGGAGGGACAGGATTACGAGGCCGGCATAAAGATGCTACAGGCCAAAAGAGGTGCGCCCAAGAACAAGAGGCTTCTCAAGCTACTCCAAGACAGCAACAACAAGAAGCTAGTGGATAGGGTGGAGCTGGATCACATAAGGGACAAGACCCTATGGCGGCTGGATGAAGAGCTTTATTTCAGCCTGGATGAAAAGTCCAATGTGGTGGACTTAACGGAAAAGGGCAGGGTAGCCCTATCACCCAAGGATCCTAATTTTTTTGTTCTTCCAGATCTGGCAGAGCTGGACTCCAATCCTGATGTGACGCCGCAGCAAAGAGAACAGGCTGAAAGGGAATTCCAAGAAAAAAGCGAGATCATGCAGAATCTTTTCCAGCTCCTCAGGGCCTACTCCCTTTTTGAGAAGGACGTGAACTATGTGGTCAGCGATGGCCGGGTGATAATCGTGGATGAGTTCACGGGCCGACTGATGCCGGGCAGAAGATACAGCGATGGTCTGCATCAGGCTCTGGAGGCCAAGGAAGGAGTCAAGATAGAAGGAGAGACTCAAACTCTGGCTACCATCACCATCCAGAACTACTTCCGCATGTACGAAAAGCTGGCCGGCATGACAGGAACTGCAGAGACAGAGGCAGCTGAGTTTCACAAGATCTATAAGCTGGATGTGGTGGTGATTCCCACACACAGACCCTGCATACGCCGGGATTACCCGGATGTCATCTTTCGCACAAAAAGGGAGAAGTACAGGGCCATCATCCAAGAAATAGAAGAGTGCCACAGGAGGGGGCAGCCGGTTCTGGTGGGCACGGTCTCTGTGGAGGTATCGGAGCTGCTGAGCCGCATGTTGCCCAAGGCCATCCGCCACTCTGTGCTCAATGCCAAGCGGCACAAGGAGGAGGCGGAGATAGTTGCCCGGGCCGGTCATTATGGGGCAGTGACCATAGCCACAAACATGGCTGGCCGAGGCACAGATATCAAGCTGGGTCCGGGTGTGGTGGAACTGGGGGGACTTCACATCATAGGCACGGAGAGGCACGAGGCCAGACGAATAGATAGGCAGCTCAGGGGCCGCTCTGGAAGGCAAGGAGATCCCGGCTCATCCAGGTTCTACCTTTCCCTAGAGGACGATCTCCTGAGGATTTTTGGTTCCGAGAGAATCGCCGTCATAATGGACAAGATCGGCATGCAGGAGGGCGAGCCCATAGAGCATGGATTGGTGACCCGTGCCATAGAAAACGCCCAGAGGCGTGTGGAGCAACACAACTTCGATATACGCAAGCACCTTTTGGAATATGACGATGTGATGAACAAGCAGCGGGAAGTGATCTATGCCCAGAGGCAGAGAATCCTTTTGGGTGACAGGCTGGAGCAGGATGTGCGGGAAATGATCAGGCAATGGGCCCAAGAAGCTGTGGAGCGTTACGCTCCTGCCAAGTCCCATCCTGAAGAGTGGGATCTTAAAGCTCTGGCCAGAGAACTCAGGATGAGGCTGGGCATACCTTGGGACGGTTCAGGCCTGGAGCAAGCCTCAACTCAAGGGGAACTGGAGGAACTGGTGTACCAGAGGTTGCTTTTCTACTACATGAAGAAGGAGGAACTCTACGGCTCTGACATAATGCGCTATCTGGAAAAGATGATCCTCCTGCAGACCCTGGACAACCTGTGGAAAGAACATCTGCTGGGAATGGACCATCTGAAGGAGGGGATCGGCCTGAGGGGGTACGCCCAGAGGGATCCCCTAAGAGAATACCAAAAAGAAGGCTATGAGCTCTTCGTTGTGCTAACTGAGCGGATACGCACAGAGGCAGTGGAGAGGCTCTTTAGAGTTCAAGTGGCAGCAGAGCCGGCTCAAAAGAGCCACAGAAGATCCAATCTTGAATTGGGCAGGGCAAGAGGATCCACCAGCAGCTCAGATGCCTCGGAAGAGCCAAGGGCTGTGAAAAGAGCGTCTCAGAAGATAGGCAGAAACGACCCTTGCCCTTGCGGCAGCGGTAAAAAATACAAGAAGTGCTGTGGGCGATGATCATCAGGGCAAGGGGCATGGAGCCTGGAAGGAAGGAGCAGGGCAATGGGTGGACAGGATGAGCAGGGTGTCAAGGGATTTCTCTTTTCGGCAGTTTCTTGCGGGCTCAAGAAAAACAAAGGAGACCTGGATGTGGGTCTCATATTCTCCCGGCGCCCCGCCTCTGTGGCAGGGGTTTTTACCCGCAACATGGTGGCTGCAGCCCCTGTTTTGATAGATAGGCAAAGGATTTCCAGGGGCTATTGCAGGGCTGTCTTGGCCAATGCCGGATGCGCCAATGCCTGCACAGGACGCGAGGGTTACCAGGATGCTCTGGAACTTGCCCGATGGGTGGCCATGGAATTGGGAGTCGATGAGGAGGAGATCTTGTTGGCTTCCACCGGGGTCATAGGGACCAGACTCCCCATGGAGCCCATAAAGAAAGGAATGAAAAGCCTGGTGAGCGGATTGGCTCCCTGGAGGCTGGAGCATCTGGCCATGGCCATCATGACCACGGATACGAGGCCCAAGTGGATATTGCGTCGCATCACACTGGACGGAAGGGAAGTTAACATGGCGGCTGTGGTAAAAGGAGCTGGCATGATTCATCCGCAGATGGCCACCATGCTTTGCTTTGTGGTGACCGATGCGGCCGCAGGCCCCCTGTTCCTTCAAAAAAGCCTGGTGAGTTCTCTGGAAAGATCCTTCCATGCCATCACCGTGGACGGGGACACCAGTACCAATGACACTGTTTTGTTGTTGGCCAACGGAGCATCAGGAGTGGATCCCATGGAGGAAGGCTCTCCTTCAGCGGAGCTTTTCCGGGCAGTACTAGGGGAGGTCCTGGAGGAGATGGCCCTGGAGGTGGTCAGAGACGCCGAGGGAGCCACCAAACTGGTGCACATACAGGTGCAAGGCGCTCCTGATGATGCATGGGCAAAGACCGTGGCCAAGACCATAGCTCATTCGCCCTTGGTGAAGACTGCTTTTTACGGCCAGGATGTGAATTGGGGCAGGATAGTAGCTGCAGTTGGATATAGCGGCGTGCCTCTGGACCCAGAGTGCCTGGATCTTTGGTACGGCGATGTTCAGGTTCTGAAAGCTGGTCGGCCCTTGGGGGACTCAAGCGAAAACCTGGCCAAGGATGTGGTGAGACAAAGAGAATTCAGCATAAAGGTTTCCATTGGAACCGGTGCAGGTAAGGCATTGCTCCACACATGCGACCTCTCACATGATTATGTGAGCATAAACGGAAGCTACAGGACCTGATGGCAGCGATGCCAGAACTCTTAGAACAGGCATCCTGGCAAGTTCACCAAAGAGAAAAAGCTTGGAGCCAGCTTGGTGTGGTGAGCAAATGGGCATGCTACCTGCAAGCTGATCCTGGGCAAGGGCCTGGCCTGAGCCACAGTGTCTGGGCAAAACCGGTTGCTAAAGGAGCTCTGGGCGGATAAAATGTTTGTTTATATGCAAATCCGGCAATGCCGGAAGAGAAAGCTCCATGCCGGAATGGGGCTAGAGGAGGTGAAGGAGTGGCCAATGTAACCATGAAGCAGCTCTTGGAGGCAGGGGTTCATTTCGGGCATCAGACCCGCAGGTGGAACCCTAAGATGAAGCCCTACATCTTTGCGGACAAGAACGGCATCTACATCATTGACTTACAGAAAACCGTTCGCATGTTCAAGAGGGCCTACCAGTTCGTCAAGGACACTGTTGCAGAAGGCAAGAACGTTCTTTTTGTAGGCACCAAGCGTCAAGCTCAGGAATCCATAGAAGAGGAAGCCAAGCGTTGCGCAATGCCCTACGTGAATCATAGATGGTTGGGTGGGATGCTTACCAACTTCCAGACCATACGCAAGGGAATAGAGCGATTGAAGGACCTGGAAGCCATGGCAGAGGATGGCAGGCTTCAGGGTTACACCAAGAAGGAAATAATGCACCTCCAGAAGGAAAAGGCCAAGCTTCTAAAGAACCTGGGAGGCATTAAGGAGATGAGGGAACTTCCTGGAGCCGTATTCATCGTGGACTCCAGGCGTGAGTACATAGCCGTGAAAGAGGCCAGGAAATTGGGTATCCCTGTTGTGGCAATAGTGGATACCAATTGCGACCCTGACGAGGTGGATTATGTGATACCCGGCAATGACGATGCCATAAGGGCCATAAAGCTTTTCTCTTCCCTCATAGCGGACGCCTGCCTGGAAGGCTTGGCGGCTCGGGAACAGCGCATCAGGGAGGCTGGAGAAACAGAAGTTGGGGTTTCGCCCATGCCAGAGGTGGAGCTCGGGACTGAGGTAGAGCCAGCAGAAGAGGAAGTGGAAGAGGAAGAAGAGGAAGATTACCTGGAAGAGTATGAGGATAGATAAGCAGCGTACCAAGGGAGGAGTGAACCCGTGAACATAGATGCCAAGAGTGTTATGGAACTGAGGGAGAAGACCGGGGCAGGAATAATGGACTGCAAGAAGGCCCTGGCAGAGGCAGGAGGGGATACACAAAAGGCCATAGAGATCCTGCGTAAAAAAGGAGCCATGGCAGCTGCCAGGAAAGCAGGCAGAGCAGCCAAAGAAGGGATCATAGGCCATTATGTTCACTTTGGTGGCAAGATAGGGGTGCTGGTGGAGCTGAACTGCGAAACTGATTTTGTGGCCAATACCCAGGAGTTCCAAGAACTGGCCAAGGACCTGGCCATGCAGGTGGCCTCAGCCCAGCCTCTCTATGTGGACGTGGCAGACGTGCCTGAGGAGGTGTTGGCCAAAGAAAAGGAAATATACCGGGCACAGGCCTTGGGTGAGGGTAAACCAGAGAAAGTGGTGGATCGTATAGTGGAGGGCAAACTCAAGAAGTTCTATTCCCAGGTCTGCCTGATGGAACAACCCTTTGTGAAAGAGGACAGCATTTCCGTGAGACAGAGGGTGGAGGCCACTGTAGGCAAACTGGGGGAAAACATACTAGTGCGTCGCTTTGTGAGGTTTCAAGTCGGTGAGGGCTCATGAGCGGTGCAAGCATGGGGGATTCTGTTCCTCGGTTCAAAAGGATTCTGTTGAAGCTCAGCGGTGAGGCCCTCATGGGTGAGGAGGGTTTTGGCATACAGCCCCGAGTCATGCAGGAGGTGTCACAAGAGATCAAAGAAGTGGTAGAGCTGGGAGTGCAGGTGGGCGTTGTAATAGGTGGGGGCAACATTTTCAGAGGTCTCACGGCAGCCAGCCAGGGCATGGACAGGGCTGCAGCCGACTATATGGGCATGTTGGCCACTGTTATCAACGGCTTGGCTCTCCAGGAGGCCCTGGAAAGGCTTGGGGTGCCCACCAGAGTGTTGTCAGCCATAGAGATGAGACAGATAGCCGAACCTTATATACGCCGAAGGGCCACCAGGCACTTGGAAAAAGGCAGAGTTGTTATATTTGCTGCAGGCACAGGCAATCCTTTTTTCACTACTGACACAGCTGCTTCCCTAAGGGCCAGGGAGATAGGGGCTGAGGTTATCCTCAAGGCCACCAAGGTTGACGGTGTGTTTGACAAGGATCCTGCAGTGCATCCCGAGGCCGAGAAGCTGGAAGAGGTGGGATATATGGAGGTGCTGGAGCGAGACCTGAGGGTCCTGGATGCTACGGCCGTCTCCCTGGTAAAGGACACTCAGATACCCATTGTGATTTTTAATGTGCGCACCAAAGGTAATATTAAAAGAGTAGTAATGGGAGAAAGAGTGGGGACTCTCATCCGGGGGTGAGTCATGGTAGAAGAGCTGATGGAATCTTTGAAGTTGGATATGGAAAAGGTCATCTCACAGCTCAGCAAGGAATATGATCGAGTTCGTACTGGGAGGGCCACAACAGCCCTTCTGGATGGGATTCGGGTGGATTATTACGGTACCTCCATGCCCATTAATCAGGTGGCCAACATCTCTGTGCCCGAGCCCAGGTTGCTTGTCATTCAACCATGGGACAAGGGCATCATGGGGGAAATAGAAAAGGCACTGCTGCGCTCGGAGCTGGGCCTGACTCCCATGAACGACGGCAAAGTCATCAGGATTTCCATCCCGCCCCTGACCGAGGAAAGGCGCAAAGAGCTGGTGAAGCTGGTCAGGAAAATGGCTGAGGAGCGCAAGGTGGACCTGAGAAACCACCGTCGGGAGGCCAACGAGAGTCTAAAAGATCTCAAGAAAGAAAAAATCATAACAGAAGATGAGATGTTCCGTTATCAGGAAGAGGTCCAGAAAGTCACGGACAGCTACGTGGAGAAGGTGGATGCTCTCTTGAAGAACAAGGAGAAGGAAATCCTGGAAATCTGAGTCAAAAGATCCTTCTGGCCGGGCCGCCCGTGTAAGAGGGCCCTAGGCCAAGAAAGACAGCTCATAGGGGAAATCCATTAATTTCAGAAGAGATTCTTGCTTGCCCTTGTTAGACCGGGTTCTACCAGGAAAAAGGCACCATGGGGTATCAGCACTCAGGAAACAGGTCTCTTAGCATGGAAGGCAAGCTTAGGTGAGGTTGCCCAAAAATCTCGAGATGGATCAGATCAGGGGCGTGTGCCTTGTAATCGCACGCCCCTGATCTTGTTGAGTCAGGAGAAAGGCTCCGGATCTTGAAGCCCTGGATCCATGAGTGCTAAACTCCGAAATGTAGAGAAAGGAATGCTCACGGAGATGGAAGTCTCCTTCAGCAAACTGCCCCGCCATTTGGCCATCATAATGGATGGCAACGGCAGATGGGCCCAAAGAAGGTGCCTTCCCAGGATCGAGGGCCATCGAAAGGGGGCCGAGGCAGTTCGAGCTATTGTCAGGGCATGCCGTAAATGGGGCATAGAAGTGCTTACCCTTTATGCCTTCTCCCAGGAGAATTGGCAGCGCCCTCCAGAAGAGGTCTCGGCGCTCATGGATCTCCTGGTTCAGTTTCTCCGTTCAGAACGGGAAGAAATGCTCCAAAATGGCATCAGGCTACAGGTCATTGGCCAGCCTGAGGACCTCTCTTTTGAGATTCAGGAGGTCTTGCGCCAGACCATGGAGGCCACGGCCAAGAATCAGAACATGATTCTCAACCTGGCCCTTAGTTATAGCGGACGCTCGGAGATCTTGCGGGCATTCAGGAGATTTTTGAATGAGTCAGGACAAGCCGGGGGGAAACATCAGGAGCTTACAGAGGAGTCCTTCTCACATTACCTGGACACCTCCGGATTGCCCGAGCCGGATCTTTTGATACGCACAAGCGGAGAACAGAGAATAAGCAATTTCTTGCTTTGGCAGCTGGCTTACACAGAGATCTTCTTCACCGAGACCCTATGGCCTGATTTCACCGAAGAAGAGTTGGCCCAGGCGCTCAGGGACTACGAGCGCAGAGAGAGACGTTTCGGGCGGATAGGCGACCAGGTTCGAAGCTGCACCGGTTGAGGGGAGCTGAAAAGGGGTGGAAGGTTCTGTTCAGCTGAAGCGCTGGATAACAGGTCTGTGTCTGCTTTGCGGGATATTGCTCCTGTTGATTCTGGGGGGGTCATGGGGGCTCTTGGGACTGGCAGTGGTAGCAGTAACCTTGGCCCAATGGGAGCTGGCACATCTGCTGGGGGCAGCCACCGACAGGCTGCGCACTGCAATTTGCATGTTCCAGGGGGCATGCCTGCCCGTTGCAGCTCTTTGGGGAGGCAGCCAGGGACTGCTGTCAGCCCTGGTGTGTGTGCTCCTGCTCTGGATGAGCATAGAGACATTGCTGCGAAAGGAGTTGGAAGGAGCCGGGAGAGAACTGGGCCTTCGCATGTTCTCCATCATGTATGGCGGTGTGCTGCCCTGTTTTTTTGTGCTTCTCTGGAGGCTCCCGCAGGGGATTCATTGGATGTTTTGGACCATCACGGTCACGGCTTTGGGCGACACTGCAGCTTACTATGTAGGCAGTATCTGGGGCAGGAAGAAGTTGATGCCCAGAATAAGCCCGGGCAAAACAGTGGAGGGATCCCTGGCAGGTCTGGCCGGAAATGGGGCTGGAGGGATCCTTTATGCCTTGCTCTTCCTACCCCAAGTGGTGGGTGTGGAATTGCTCCTGCTGGCTTTGGGGGTGGGGCTGGTGGGGCAGCTGGGGGACTTGAGCGAGTCAATGCTAAAGAGGGCAGCCCAGGTCAAGGATTCGGGCAGCATACTGCCCGGTCACGGCGGCATCCTAGACAGGTTGGACAGCCTCATATTTTCGGCGCCAGTGGTCTTCTTTTGGGTCAACAGGTCAGCGACCTTTTAAGAACTCGCGATGAAATTCCCCACTGGGTACAAAAATGGAATGACCTCGCGTTTCAGCCAGATTCCAACCTTAGTCTCTGACATGGCTTTGGGCCAAGGCGACTTTGGTGTTGTAACATCCGCAGAGCTGGAATTTTTAGGGCATTTGCTTTGGAGTCCCTTTTAAGGAAAAGATAAATAAGCAGTGTTTTTCCAGGCTAAAGACTTCATGACCCCAGGTTGAACAGCATGATCCAGTGCTTGGTGGCAAGGCAGACCAGAGGATCAAGATGGCCCAGAGAAAGCGTAAGGGTATAGCAATACTTGGTTGCACAGGTTCCATAGGGCAGAACACCTTGAGGGTGGTGGAGCGATACCCTGAGCGTTTCAGGGTGGTTGCCCTGGCCGGGGGATGGAATGTAGATCTGATGGTGGAACAGGTTCTTGAGTTCAGGCCTGTTCTTGCTACCATGGCCACCCGGGATGCTCTGGAGCATTTGAGGCAAAGGGTCAGGGGGAAAGTGCACCTGGAGTTCAGCTTCGGAGAGGAAGGATTGCATGCAGTGGCGACCCATCCAGAGGCGGATATGGTTGTTTCGGCCCTGGTGGGAGCTGCCGGATTGCTGCCCACCATGGCTGCCATCAGAGAACACAAGGATGTTGCTCTGGCCAACAAGGAAACCATGGTCATGGCCGGCAAGCTGGTTTCTCAGGAAGCCCGTTCCAAAGGTGTGAGGATCCTTCCTGTGGACAGCGAGCACAGCGCTGTGTTCCAATCCCTGCAGGGGCACAGAAAAGAGGACGTGAGGCGTATAATCCTTACGGCTTCGGGAGGAGCTTTCCTGGGATTGCCACTGGAGAGGCTGGAGGAGGTCACACCAGAACAGGCTCTTGTGCATCCCAACTGGAAAATGGGGCAAAAAGTGACCGTGGATTCTGCATCCCTGATGAACAAGGCTCTGGAGGTCATAGAGGCCAGGTGGCTCTTCGATATCCCAGCATCAAGGATTCACGTTCACATTCATCCCCAGAGCATAGTGCACTCCATGGTGGAATATGTGGATGGCTCTGTCATAGCCCAGCTGGGTGTACCCGACATGCAGGTTCCCATTGCCTATGCGCTTTCGTACCCTGAGAGATTGAAGATAGGTCTTCCCCCATTGGATCTGGTCAATGCAGGGCCTCTGACCTTCATGGCTCCAGATCCTGAACGCTTCCCGGCTCTTGGACTGGCTTACCAGGTGCTGGAAGCAGGTGGGACCCTCCCGGCGGTGTTCAATGCAGCCAACGAGGAGGCGGTCATGGCCTTCCTCAAAAGAGAAATAAGATTCACTAGGATCGTGGAGCTGGTCCGCCAGGTCGTGGAATCTTTGCCGCCAGAAGATGGTGAAGATCTGGAGGCCGTGCTCGAGGCCGACCGCAGGGCCAGAGAGGCGGTCAGGAATTTCATCCGCTCCGGCAGGATGGTCTGAAGGCGAACATGGAGACAGCCCTGGAAACATTGGTAAAGATCTTTTATGCGGTTGTGGCCTTTGGGATACTGATCTTTTTCCATGAGCTGGGTCATTTCCTCATGGCCAAGCTCATGGGGGTCAAGGTGCTCACCTTTGCACTGGGGTTTGCCACAAAACTTCTCAAGGTTCGGGTGGGGGAGACGGAGTACGCCATATGTGCGGTGCCATTGGGCGGGTACGTAAAGATGTTGGGAGAAGATCAGGAGGAGGAAATACCCTCTGAGGATCTGCAAAGGGCCTTTTCCAGTCAAAAGGTGTGGAAAAGATTTATGATCGTGTTTGCCGGCCCTGCCTTCAACCTCCTGCTGGCTGTAGCCATTGTTTCCTCCCTTCATTTGGGAGAGATCCCTTACCTTCCAGCCCGGATCCAGGAGGTGGTGGAGGCAAGTCCGGCAGCCGAAGCTGGCTTGATGCCAGGCGATGAGATCTTGGAGGTAGGGGGCAGGCCCATCAAACGTTTTCAGGAATTGAGGGAGCTGATCTTTGAAAGCGAAGGGGCCCCTCTGCAGCTTTCGGTGATGAGGGAAGGCTCCAGGCTGACACTGACCGTGATTCCCAGGCTGAAGGTAGAACTGAGTCCGTACGGAGACGAGATCCGTATCTGGCAGATAGGGGTAGTTCCCGTGGGGGAAATACGCTTTGAAAACTTTGGCCCCTTGGATGCCCTGGCCCAGGGATTGGTCTGGACTTGGGATAAGTCCTGGTTCACTGTGAGGACTCTGGCCCGGCTTGTGACAGGTCGTGAATCCATCAAGAACATAGGAAGCCCGCTTCTCATAGGGGCAGAGGCCGCAAAACAGGCAGAGCATGGGCCCGCCAGCTACTTCAGCTTCATTGCCTTTGTGAGCGTGATCCTGGCAGTCATGAATCTTTTGCCTATTCCTGTATTGGACGGCAGCCATCTGCTTTTCTTCCTGGTGGAGGCCATCACGCGCAGGCCTCTTAGTCGCAGGTTTCTGGGAGCAGCACAATATGTCGGAATAGCAATCCTGGTTTGTATCATGGCCTGGGCTCTATACAGGGATCTGGATCGGTTCTATTGGAAAGCCAAGCAGACTGAAAAACCGGCTCCTGTTGAGGAAGTTCTTGAGCCCCCCCAAGGGGATTCTCAGCCATGAGGGTTCTGGGAATAGAGTCATCCACAGTTGCTGCAAGTACAGCCTTGGTGGAAGATGGGGCATTGCTTGGGGAAGTTTGGCTGGCCACCCCGGCCAATCACTCTCAGAAACTGCTTGGGGCTGTGGCAAGGCTCATGGAGCTAAGCGCAACTTCAGCAGAGAATTTGGATGGTGTGGCCGTGGGGTTGGGGCCCGGATCCTTCACTGGAGTGAGGGTTGCTCTCTCTACAGCCAAGGGACTGGCCTTTGGGCTTGGGATACCCCTGGTGGGGATACCCACCCTGGAGGCCCTGGCGGCCGGGGTATCACACTGTCAGCATCTTGTGTGTCCCATGGTGGATGCAAGAGGCGAGAGGGTATTTACAGGCCTTTTCAGAATCGGGCAGGGTTCCATCCAAAAGGTTCGAGAGGAAGGACTGCGGGAGTTGGTACCGTGGGTCTTGGGGCTTAATGAGCCCGTGCTCTTTGTGGGAGATGGAGCCATAGCATACCGCCAGCTGATCCAGAATTTCCTTGGAGATTTGGCCAAGTTCGTTCCTGTGGAATACAGCCTCCCCAGAGCCTCCAGCGTAGCAAGATTGGGTGAAGGCAGACTCAGAAGGGGGGATAAGGATGACATAGATCTCCTGGCTCCCAGATATGCCCAAGAGGCCAAGGCAGTAAGGGACATGGCTTGCTCTGGGGAAAGCCCAGTGGCAAGATGATCTGTGTCTGCAGGCCCCCAAACCTTATTCAAAACATTGACAATACTGGCTCAGTAGTTTATATTTTTTGGACTTCTCCTGGCAGGGTAGCCTGATGGAGCCAAGGGACATGAAGCTCATCCAGGAGCTCCTCCCCCAAGATGAGGAGCTTAGAAGGCTGGTGGAGGAACACCAGGCCTTTGAGAGGGAGCTGGAGCGTTTTTCCAACAAGAGGTACCTGACACCCGCAGAGGAGTTGGAGAAAAAACGCATTCAAAAGCTGAAATTGGCCGGAAAGGATAGGATAGAGTCCATTCTGTCCTCTTACAGAAAGAGACTCCATCAGGAGGAGTCAGGGAAGTAGTCCGATAGTTTTCCACCCAGGTGGGAAAATAGTTTGCCATCAAAGGAGATCTCATGGGAGTAAGGATAAGACTTGCCAGGATGGGAGGAAAGAAGAAGCCCTTTTACCGGATTGTGGTGGCCGACTCGGAAAGTCCCAGAGACGGCAGATTCATAGATCAGATCGGCTACTATGATCCCAAACCAGATCCCATTGTGCTGCATTTGGATGCTCAGAAGGCGGACTTCTGGCTAAAAAAAGGTGCAAAACCTACTGAGGTCGTGAATCAGTTGATAAAGAAGGTGCGCTCTTCCCAGTACTCCACCCAGGCATGACCCGGGTGCCATGCCATTAGACGGAAGTCAACTCCACGATCCCTTGGGAGGTGCTCATGGAGGTAAACCTGAAGGAGCTGGTCCGCTATATGGCTGAAGCCCTGGTGGATTATCCAGACCGGGTGGAGGTAACCGAAGTGGAAGGCTCCACCACCTCTGTGATCGAGTTGAAGGTGGCCAAGGAGGATTTGGGCAAGGTGATAGGCAAGCAGGGCAGGACGGCCAGGGCCATGCGAACGATTCTAAGTGCAGTGTCCACCAAGCTTAGGAAAAGGGCGGTCCTGGAGATCATAGAGTGAGCCTCCAAAGATGGAGAAAAGACTGTGGTTGGCCGTAGGGGTGGTCAAAAAACCCCATGGTGTCAAGGGCAAGATCAGTGTAACCCCTCTTTCCCAGGCACCTGAAGTCTTTTCTTGCCTAAAAGAGGTGCTTGTAGGCGAGACTCCCCCAGAAGCTAAAGCTCACCGAGTCATCCGAGTCCAATTCATGAACAAGGCTGTGTTGCTCCAACTGGAGGACTTTGACCTGGAGCAGGCTACGGGTTCTGTGGGTTCTTTGCTGTGGGTGAGAAGGGAGCAACTTCCCCCTCTGGAGCAAGGGGAATACTACTATCAGGATCTTGTGGGAATGAAAGTGGTCAGTTCCGAGGGGGAGCATCTGGGCTTGGTTGAAGGGGTCATGGAAACCGGGGATTCCCAGGTCTTGGTTTGTAGGAAAGGGCAAAGGGAGCTATTGATTCCATTTTTGCACGGAGTGATAAAGCAGGTGGACGAGCAAGAGGGAATGCTCCTGGTGGATCTACCTCAGGGCTTGGAGTGAGAAGTGGAGTTCCATGTTCTTACCATCTTCCCGGGAATGTTTGAGTCTCCTTTTAAGTGGGGAGTGGTGGCCCGGGCCATGGATCGTTGCCTGGTGCGCATGAGAGTGCACGACCTGAGAGAATACGGCTGCGGTCCTCATAACTCCACAGACGATTACCCCTACGGGGGAGGCGGCGGGATGGTCATGAGGCCTGAACCCCTGTTCTTGGCAGTGGAAGCTGCCAGAAATGAAGGTGCAAAGGGACCGGTGATTCTCCTCAGTCCTCAGGGAGAGATCCTGAAACAGTCCCTGGCCAGGGAGCTGGCAGGTTTGCCGGGGATGATACTGATTTGCGGTCGCTATGAAGGGGTAGATGAAAGGGTTAGAAGCGCATTGGTGGATCGTGAGATCTCCATAGGGGACTACATATTGAGCGGCGGGGAACTGGCAGCCATGGTTCTCATGGATGTGGTGGCCAGGCTGGTGGAGGGCGTGGTGGGCAACGAGGAATCCATCCTAAGAGAATCCTTTGAAGAGGGCATACTCGAGTATCCACATTATACCCGACCCAAGGTCTTCAGGGGCATGGAGGTGCCCCAGGTGTTGCTATCAGGAGATCACGCTGCCATAGCCAGATGGAGGCGCAAAGAGGCCTTGAGACAAACCCTTAGAAGACGTCCGGAACTCCTGGATGGGGCAGTTCTCAGCCAGGAGGACCGAGCCATGCTGGAGTCGCTGAGGCTTGAAGAAGGGATCCCAAGAGGTGGTTGAGAAATTGCAAGGGGGTGATGGACTCAAGAATTTCCATCTCTTTGTGGCTTTGATACATTATCCAGTGTACAATCGTACGGGCCAGGTGGTGGCAACGGCCATAACCAATCTGGATGTACATGATCTGGCAAGGGCCACGTTGACTTACGGTGGGGAGGCGGTATTCATGGTGACCCCTCTGGAAAGACAGCGCTGGCTTCTGGAACGAATCATCCAGCATTGGCAGGTGGGCCATGGGGCACAAACACACCCTAACAGGAAGGAGGCTCTCTCTAGGGTAATGGCCGTGGAGTCTCTGGAAGATGCCATACGTGCTGTGCGTGAGAGTTGCGGCGAGCATCCCTTTTGTATAGGCACCACCGCCAGGAAGAGGGCAGGGGCAACCACCTATGCAGAGCTAAGGCTGAGAATGAGTCTGGGAGGTTCCTATTTGATCCTTTTTGGCACTGGTTGGGGCTTGACCGATGAGACCTTGGCAAGCTGCGATTTTGTACTGGAGCCCATAGTAGGGGCGGGCAATTACAATCATCTCTCGGTGCGCTCGGCAGCTGCCATCGTGCTGGATAGACTCTTGGGTCGGGGCTGAGAAATCTCTAAGAGCAGTTGCTGGACCCAAATGCTGTACAAAAAAGGAGGGCAAACATGTCCGTTATGGAGAAGATCGAAAAAGAACAGATGCGTTTTGATGCTCCGGATTTCCGGCCAGGGGACACGGTCAGGGTGCATGTGAAGATCCGGGAAGCTGGCAAGGAACGTGTGCAGGTTTTTGAAGGCGTGGTGGTGCGCAGAAGAGGTGGTGGTTCCCGAGCCACCTTCACGGTAAGAAAGGTTTCTTATGGAGTGGGCGTGGAGAGGACCTTCCCGGTTCATTCTCCTATGGTGGAGTTCATAGAGCTGGTTCAAAGAGGAAAGGTAAGGAGATCCAGGATTTACTACCTCAGACAGCTTCACGGCAAGGCTGCCAGGATACAGGAGCGAAGGACTCTTTAAGGCTTGGGGAGGAATGAGTGGTAAGGCCCAAGCAGCTGAGGCTTCTGGAGAAAGCCAGCTTGCAGCAGGAGCCGTGGGCTCTGGACGAGCTTATCAGGACAAGGGGATTCTCTCCTCTGGCAGGAGTGGACGAGGCCGGTAGAGGACCCCTGGCCGGGCCGGTGGTGGCAGCTGCTGTGATGTTTCCCCCTGGGACCAGGCTCCAAGGTCTTCGTGACTCCAAGCTCCTTAGCCCCTCACAGAGGGAGTTGCTTTACCAGGAGATTCTCAAGGTGGCCATCTGTTGGGGGGTAGGGGTTGTGGAGGCCCAAGAGATAGACCGCATCAACATCGCCGAGGCCACCCGAAGAGCCATGGAAGAGGCCGTGTCCAGGCTGGAAGTTCAGCCCAAAATGGTTCTGGTGGACGGCATCATGGGCATAAGACACCATGCCTTGCAAATGACCTTGATAAAAGGGGATCAAAGAAGCCATTGTGTCTCTGCGGCTTCAGTTGTGGCCAAGGTCACCCGGGACAGGCTCATGGCCGTTTATCATGAGCAATACCCCCATTATAATTTCCGCAAACACAAGGGATATGCCACAAAGGAGCACCTGGCGGCCATCAGAAACCATGGCATGTGTCCCATCCACAGAAGAACTTTTCACAGCAGGAGTCTCCTCCAGACAAATGGTGCTAGCAATGGATCTTGAGGGATCTGGCCCCTCATTAGGGTCCCAAGGCGAGGCTGCGGCTGCTGAGGCCCTCAGAGGCCGAGGCTATAAGATTCTGGAGCGCAATTACAGATGTGCTCTGGGGGAGCTAGACCTGGTGGCACTTCAGGGCAAGACTCTGGTCTTCGTGGAGGTCAAAAGCGGTCTTGCCAGTGCTATTTTCCCCCGGGAACGGGTGGATTTCAGGAAACGCCGCAAACTTGTACAGGTGGCCATGTATTACCTCAAGGAAAAGAGAATGGAAGGAGTCAGCGCTCGTTTTGACGTGGTGGAAGTGGATTTCCCTGCCCAAGGCGGCAATCCAAGGGTCTTAATCCTCCCCAATGCCTTTGATCTGGAGCCTATCTGAGCTTTGTACAGCTTGTCCCTGAATTCTTTTTGAAGCTCCCAAGCGGTTCACCGAGCAGGGTATTACAGTTGCGTGGAGCACCTTTTCATAGAACTCCACAGGTCCTACCTCTCCTATGATTCCATATTCATAACCTGTCTCGGCCATTGCTTTCAAGGCGCAAAGAGCCAAGGCCTTCCCTATTCCTTTCATCCTGTGCTTTTCCAGGACCCCCATGGGCCCAAAAAACCCCTTGTGAGATGCCTCGAAGCAGGCAAAGCCCACCAGCTCATCTTCTTGCAAAGCCACGAAGCAAGCAGGCGGCATCCTACTCATGGCAACCCGACATTCCGATGCCCAAGCTCGGGAGAAGTTCTTGGCCACCCAGGACACCAGTGCTTCCTCTTCCCTTGTTCTGGCCCTGCGCACCTGTATCCCGATACAAGCCAAGGAAGCGAGGCTTGCTCCTGGATCCGGAAGACAAAACAAAGGCACCAGCATATCCACTATCATCCCTGTTTGCCCTCAAAAAATATAATCTTACAGGCCATGGGCTTGTCCAGGACCCTGCCTCAACCATGACAAGGGCTGGATTCCAAACCCAGCATCATGGAATCTGCCCCCTGCGTCTCAAGAGGAGGGATTCCCACCACAGTTGTCTCTTTCTGCTCTCCAGTGAAAGAGCAGCACACCAACTGGAGAGGAACTCATCCACCTCTCTATACCTGAGGCCTCCCAGAAGCAGCCAGCCGTCCTGTCCCAGCCTTCTCAAAATGTGTGGCATCTGCCTGCTTAAGATTTTGGGTGAGGCAACTGCCATGACCAGATCGTAAGTTCCTCCTGAGCTCCAGACAGGAGCGCACCTGACCTTTATCCTGGCTCCAAGCAGATTTCTCTTTATGTTCTTGCGAGCGATCCGGACCGCATGGGGCTCCTGGTCCAGGGCCAAAACTCCCTCCACACCCCAAAGGGCTGCGGCCATGGAGAAGAGGGCTGTTCCTGCTTTGATATCCAGTGCATTTCTGATCCTCTCCTTGGATAGAAGCTCATCCAGAAGGGACAGGGATGTGCAGCATTGAGGTTCCAGGCCGCAGTGCTTTGCCTGGCCTGTCTCCAGCTCCAAGAGACTCTGGTTGGGACCCATTTCCACACTTGTGCCTGGTGGTCCCACCCAGAGTCTTGGGGTCACCTGAAAGGGTCCAAAAAATCGTTTGTGAGCTCTGGGCGGCCATTTGCTTAATTGCTGTTTTTCCCAACTTAGCCGCACATCTCCCAAGTGGCTGGAAATACAGTTTGCCATATGCTTCAAGCGGCCCAGCCGTGCTGGCTTGAACCCCTTTTGCTCCAAGCATGTGGAAAGCTCCCATGTACCATTTCCCAAGAAGCGGAACTGAACTCCCCTGTTGCCCAGCTCAGCCAGCAAGGGGGCCAAAAGACAGGCAGCCTGAGCTGAAGCCACAAGCTGTATTTTAACGGTCTCCAGGCAAGAGGGGGAATTGGGCTGCATTGTTCGGGTCATCTCCACTTTACATTACCCGGGCTTTTGCTTTGCTGTAAAGTACCTTAGTAAGTGGGCTCGAGCATGGGCTTATCTTGTAGGCGCTCTTGGCCAGGGTGGGCCCCAGGGGTCCCCCGAGAAATCTGCCCCATTGGCTTTTGGGATAAAGTGCTTGGGAGGTCTGGCATAAGCTTCTTGTGTTTGGTTTAATATCTTTGAGCACGCGCAGGCCAGGGCAGATTTCCTGGTGGAATCGTTTCAGGGGGAATAATGATTTATTTGGATTATAACGCTACCACGCCCGTGGACCAGAGAGTCTTGGATGCCATGTTGCCTTATTTCAGGGAGCATTTCGGTAACCCCAGCAGCGGCCATGGCCAAGGAAGGGCGGCCAGGGAGGCCCTGGAGAGGGCAAGACAAAAGGTGGCTTCCTTATTGGGGGCTGATGTTTCTGAGATCATTTTCACGAGCGGAGGAAGCGAATCCAACAACACAGTCATACAAGGTGTAGCCAATGCCTTCAAGGGCAAGAGAAGACATGTAGTAACTGCCCAGTGCGAGCACCCTTCTGTGCTGGAGCCCTGCCGGGCATTGGAGGCAGATGGAGTGGAGGTGACCTACCTTCCCGTTGACAGCCATTGCCTAGTGGACCCTCAGGAAGTGAGAAAGGCCTTGAAGCCTCATACCATCTTGATCACCATCATGCATGCCAACAACGAGGTGGGAACCATACAGCCCATTTCCGAAATAGGCCGCATTGCCCGGGAGGCAGGGGTGCTCTTTCACACCGATGCAGCACAAAGTGTGGGCATGATACCCTTAGACGTGAGGGAAATGGGAGTGGATTTTGTGACAATAGCAGGCCACAAGCTCTACGCGCCCAAGGGTGTGGGAGCCCTCTTCATGCGGGAGGGTGTGGTGCTTCCTCCCCTCATCATGGGGGCCTCCCAGGAGAGAGGAAGGAGAGCAGGCACCCAAAGCGTGCCTTTGGTGGTGGCTCTGGGAGAAGCATGTGAGTTGGCATCCATGTTATTGCCAGAGGAGATGAATCGCATAAAAGGGCTAAGGGATGAATTGCAAAAAAGATTGGAGCAAGTGGCCCCTGGTCTTGCTCTCAACGGTCATCCTGAACAAAGACTTCCCAATACCTTGAACGTGTCCTTCAAAGGTGTTTCAGGTGCAGTGCTCCTAAGGGAACTCAATGATATATGCGCCTCAGTGGGCTCTGCCTGCCACGATGGATCAGGGGAGATCTCTCCGGTGCTTCGTGCCATGGGCCTGACAGAGCAAAGGGCCATGGGGGCTGTGCGCTTTAGCCTGGGCAGATGGACAACCCAGGAAGATGTAACTCTCACTGTGGAGGCCGTGAAGCATTGGGTTTCAAGGAGAAACAAGGGCATAAAGGGCTGGATCTCCAGACTCTGGAGAAGATCTTGATCAGTGTACATGAAAAGAATCGGCTCAGGGAACCACCGTGAAGGGATGGTCAGTGGTGTCTGCTCCCACACGTTCTCCTCTGGAATCCAAAAGCAGAACCTTGACCCAACAACTGGGCTTGGGCTTGCCAACAGCGGGAACCGTTATGGTGTAAGCACCAGGGTTGCCTGAGAGCTTGGCCAGTCTTTTCCAGGTAATCTTGTTGTTGACACTTAAGAATAGCTCCACGGATTGAACGGGTCGGATTGTCTGGTGGGTGATCCAGGCCACAGGATAGGGCTCCCCAGAGCGAAGAACTTCACCTCCTTTCAAGGTGGTGAGCTGCATGACTGCCAGGGTGAAGAATCCGTCTGATCTGTCTGAGCCCAACTTTCTGTCCTGGGCATCGTAAGCCATGATCTTGAAAAGCGATCGATTCTTGTTTTGTGTTGGGATGGGGACATTCCACTGGTGCGAGGATCCTGTGGCCTTATCAGTGATGAGATGCCATCTCCTGCCCCCATCTGTAGAGTACAAGAGTTTGAAGCGAACCGCATTTTGAGGTGCGAACCATCTGACCATGAAACTGCTTCCCGAAGGCACCACGTCTCCAGCCACAGGTGATACCAGACGAACCCCTTGCTCTGGATCAACCACTGTCAAGGCGTGGGAGGCAACAGCAGGGCAGGGTTGCGAGTCTTGCACCAAGAGGGTGACATTTCCATCATAGGCACGGGAATAAGTAAAAACACATTGGGGTGAGTCGCAGTCCGGGAAGCCGTCTCCGTCCAAGTCCCAGGAGTAGGTGTAAGGAGGGACTCCGGAAGAAACCTGGCTGGTAAACACCACTTCCTCTCCTATCCCAGCAGGATTGGAGGAGATCTGGAAATCCACCTGGGGAGGAAAGCACCAGTCTCTGCCTTCTAGGACTTCCTGAGTGGTTTGCAAGGGGTCCAGGTGATCCTTGAGTCTGGTAAATGGTGTGCCGCCTCCCTCCCATGAGGCCCAAAGTCTCCCGAAATAGTCCGAGCCTTGAGGAAAGCTGCAAGAAGCGCTCCCCCCCCAAAGCTGACCCACCAACCTGTGTTCTGTGTTCCAAAGCCCACATCCCGAGGAGCCAGGCTCTGTGGTGCCCAGATCCCAGGCCTGCACCTTCAGGTACATGGAAGGGTCTCTCACGGGCAGGCCATCTGAGGAGGAAGCCAGGCCAAGGGGGTCCAGATCAAAGCTGATCATCTTTTCGGCCCCCTGGGGATGATGAATGGCCACAGCCCCCTGGGGGAGAATACTTCTTCGATCCCAGCCTGCCCAATGGGGAAAGAAACTGGGCTGGGGCCTAGAGGCCAGTTCCACCAGGGCAAAATCCGACCCTTCCTGGGAACTCCAGGCTGCTCTGAAAAAGGATCCCTGGGTGAACTGGCTTAAGTTTCCATCACGAGTTCCGCCACATTGGGACTTCTGATAGTTCCAGTACACCACCACTGACTGGGCATTGGCCGGAGTTATACCGCAATGCTCGGCAGTCAGGAAATAGGGAGAGAGATCCTGGGAGGTGTTGTTAAGAAGTGTTCCGCTGCAGGCCATGGAGCCTACTGTCACTAGTCCCACTGACCTGATTTCATCACTCCAGGATTCTGCCTCAGGGCAAGCCACATCCAGATTGCATTCCCCGGGTTGGTAGGTTGGTGAAAACAAAAGATCTTGCTCTTTCCAATTCCCAGGTTTTGGGGGCAGGGCTCTGAAGCCTCGATTGATGGAAGTGAGTTCCAACTCCATGTGGTTGCTCATGTTCCTGGGAATTCTCAGTTCCAGATCAGCCTGCCATCCTGGCAACAAAGGGGTCCACAACTGGCCGTGGTGGGTGTTCTGCCTGTCTGTGAAGGGGCCCAGAATCACCTCTTGATCCGGGTTTCTAATGATGAGGGATGCTCCTGCCGGGAGTCTGAACCGACCAAAGCCGAAACTCAAAGACAGGGCTCCCGGCGCATTGATCTTCAGGCTCCAAAGCAGAAAGTCATCCTCCAACTCATGCCACTGACCAGAGTTCCAAGGAGTGAGTGAAACAAAATTGGGGATTGCGAAAACAAAAGGCTCCCCTGGCCTGGGAGGCCTGTAGGCCTGAAGTTGCTCGTTGTTGAAGAAAGCCAAATCAAGGGACTCCCCCCCTTGAGCCTCAAGAGCCCACCAAAAAGGGCCAAGTAGCATCAAGATGATAAAGGCCCATTTCTTAAAGGCCCTGCAGGCTGCACTCAACCTGCTTGGTATATCTTCAAAGCCACAGGCCACGGACATGCTTTTCATGACATCCAAGTTCTTTTTGCCTTCCTAATAGACAATACCCTCATCCTCTGTCCAAGAAAACGCTAGCTCATATGGGCTGCTCTAAGGGGAGATTTGCCAAAAAGAAGCCTTTTTTTCTTGGAACCCCCCAAGAGTTTTCAACCCCATGACCTCAGACATCCAGAGAAATCAAGCTCCATTTAAGGCTGCCTTGGGGGATGCTCTGAAGAGGCCCGCCTCAAGCTTTCCCACATTTCAACCAGGTTCCTGGAGAGATCCCATCGGCCGTTTGCAAAAACCCCGTAGTCGGCTCCCCCCATAGCCGATGCGAACCTGGTGGAATTGGCAAAGAAGAGCCATTGCTGAACCCATCTTCTCTCTATGGGTTCATCAAATGGATTTTCTTGGGATGCAAGCCCCTGCTGCCAGGCCTGCTCAAGGATTTTTGTGGCTGCCAAGGTCACCTGGTTGGTGGTGATTAAAGTATTCTCCAACTTCTCAAAGTGTTTTTCCACCCAGGGGCTTGAGTGACAATTAAGGCAGACCTCCTGCATGTTCTTGCGTCTTGTACCTAGTTCTTGAGGGCTGATCAAAAACAGATCCACAGGCTCTCCCGTGAGTTCTGTGGGCAGGGGAAGACCGCCTTTGTTTATGATCCTTGTGGTGTCTGGGCTCTGGGGGTGAGGGTGGGAGTAAACCAGACCAAAGAGGCGCCATGGCAGCCTGTCATTCATGCGATGTGTTCGCTCCATGAGCACCTCACCATCAGGGTCAGCCAGGAGGCTCACATGGCAGGTGGCGCAGGTGGGGGCAGTAAAATCTTTCCCTATGCGCCATGGGACTTGCTGGAAATTCCACTTGGCACCCTTGGCTTCATAAATACTTCCATGTTTGCTTATCTTGTAAACCGGGAAGGCCGGCACATCAGGGCCTTGATGGCACTGGGAGCAGGTATGGGGTTTCCTGGCTTCTTCTATGGAGAAGGCATGCCTGGTGTGACAAGCTGCACAGGATCCCATGCTTGCGTCAGGGTTGATCCTGCCTACCCCCTGGTTGGGCCATCCAGAAAGAATTGGGAAGTGCATCTCACCCATGGTGGTAGCGCGATTCTGGAATCCTTTGACTTCAACCTTGGTGCCGTGACAAGAAAGACATGAGTCAGCCTGGGTCAAAGGGTCTTGGGCATTTTGAACAAGCCCCCTGGGGCCCAAGCAGTGCACTCCATTGATGGAGCTGGCCAGGAGCTGGAAAAGTGGGTTGGCGTTCAAATTTCCGTATGCGTGGGACATTATGTTCTGCTGGAATTGTTCTGCTTCCACAGGATGACAAGTGGCGCAGTCTGCAGGGGAAACCACTGTGTGAATGCGAAATCCGTTGTGTTCAAAGGAGTCGGGATGGCTATCTGGTCTGAGCATGTGACACTCGGCGCACCCCACTGCCACCGACCCTAGGGAATCATCCACATTCGGGGCGGAAATGCGTCTTTGAACTTTGGGCAATTGCATGGCTTCTGCGGGTGTGACACGAAAATGCCTGCTAGTTAACCAATCCTGGTGAATGCCTGGCATAACAGACACGTGGCATGCAAGACATGTCTGAGTAGCCTCGCTCAATGGGGCTGCCTGGGAAGAATCGGGAACCATGAAAGATGCCATTGCCCAAAAAAGAAAAAGGCAAATCACGATCAGCTCCTTTGCATGCAAGATTCCTTATCAGGCGTAGTGTTCCAGAATATGTTCAAGAGCTCTCTTATCCACCTTTCTGCCCAGAAGAGGGGCCTCTTTGAGAACTGCAAAATGCTCCTCAAAGGCTGGTCGGTCATTCTGGTAGATCACGCCCACGGGTATTTCTTCCCCCCACTTGAGGGAAAGGGCCATGGCCTTTTCCCAGTCCCTGGGATCATGTTCTGGGCCAATGGGTTTACACCTCTTTCTGTACCAGTCGTAGGTGTTTACGTGATTGAAGGAAACACATGGCTGGAGAATGTCTATGAGGGCAAGCCCCCTGTGCCTGATTCCCCTCTGAATCATTTCCACCAGATGTTCTCCCATGCCTGCAAAGGACCTGGCCACAAAACCGGCCTGCAGGGCCACGGCCACGGCTATGGGATTAAAAGGGCTTGAAAACACTCCATCCGGCTGTGCTCTGGTAACAAAACCTTGGGCTGATGTGGGGCTGGCCTGCCCTTTTGTGAGCCCATAAACCTGGTTATTGTGCACCAGCACAGTAAGGTCTATGTTCCTTCTTATGGCTGCCAGGAAGTGGTTCCCGCCTTCTCCGTACATGCAGCCGTCTCCACTTTCCACCACCACCACCAAGCCGGGATTGGCCAATTTGGCTCCTGTGGCAACAGGAAGGGAACGACCATGCAATCCATTGAAAACATTTCCATTTATGTAATGTGGCGCCTTGGCCGCCTGCCCTATACCTGATACAAAAAGGACCTGATGTGGCTCCAAATCGAGTCCCACCAAGGCCTCCTTAAGGGCCTTCAGAATGGGAAAGTTTCCGCAACCAGGACACCAGGATGTCTTATAATCCCCGTACTGCTCTATGTTTACCATCGGATCCCCCCCTGTTTCTTGTCACTGCCTTGCCAATCTGGCCAGGATGTATTCAGGCGTCATGGGAAGCCCATCGTACCTGGAGACTTGCATGGGAAACTTAAAGCCTGTCTCTCTTCGGATCAATCTGGCCAGCTGGCCTGTGGCATTTCCCTCCACGCAAACGGTGGTCTTTGCTTGTTTGAGCCTCTCCAAGAATTGTGCATCCACCAGAGGCCAAACCTGGGAGAAGTGAAGAACCGAAGTTTTACGGCCAGCCCGGCTCAACAAAGAAGCAGCCTCCTGAAGTGCCCCCTTGGTGGATCCCCAGCCCACCAACAGCAATTCCGGATCCTGGGGACCCGAGAAGCTGGGAGGTACCACTTCCTGGGCCAGGCCCTGGTATTTACGAAGTCTTTTTTCCACCATCTTGGGCCTTAGGCTCAAGTCCTCTGTGATGTGGCCCTTTTCAGTGTGCTCGTGGCTGTCGGCCACCACCAGGTGCCTTGAAACACCCGGGAGCAGCCTCGGGGAGACCCCTGAGGGAGTAATGGCATAACGGGCGTATCCTCCCTCGGGGATCGCCCCAGGTTCCTCCCCTGGTAACACACAATCCAGGTCTTCCACTTCAAAGGGCTCCACATCTCTGTACGAGTCTGCCAGAAAATGATCTGTGAGTATGAAAACAGGCCCCTGGTATTTCTCGGCCAGTTCCACAGCCTTTCTGGTGAGGTGAAAACATTCCTCTATGCTGCCAGGGGCAAAAACCGCCCTGGGGAATTCTCCGTGTCCTGCATGGAGCACAAATTCCAGATCTGCCTGCTCGGTCCTGGTGGCCAGGCCGGTGGCCGGACCAGGTCTTTGCCCTATGAGTATGACCACTGGGGTCTCGCTTACTGCTGCCAGACTCACCGCCTCCACCATCAATGCGAATCCCCCTCCCGAGGTGGGGACCAAGCTTGGTAGGCCTGCAAAAGAGGCCCCTATGGCCATGTTTATGGCTGCTATCTCGTCCTCGGCTTGTTCCACTATTATGGACATTTCCTTGGACCACTGGACCAGGGTCATGGCCACAGAGGTGGAGGGACTCATGGGGTAGTAAGCGCAAAAACGGACTCCTGCGGAGATGGCCCCAAGTCCAACAGCCTCGTGGCCGTTCAAGACTATTCTGGGCACAGCCTGGGCGCCGGGGCTGGGTACCTCCAGCTCTGTGCAATGTTCTTTGCTCCACCTATAGGCCGAGGAAAGAACCCTTCGGTTTGCCTCTGCTAAACTGGCCTTGCCTTTGCCCAGTATTTGCTCCAAAGCCCCTGCCAGGACTTCCTCCCTAATCCTCAGCAGGGCCCCTGCCACTCCCATGGCAACCGTGTTGGCAAAGCCATTTCCGCTGAGGCTCTTGTAAGGTGCTCTTACAGCAGAGATGCCCTCAGGGATTTCCCAGGCCTCATCGGCCAGAGCCTGACCACCAGGGGCCATCTCTTGGCGGTGCAGAAAAAGGGTCTCCCCGTTGAGGGCCACCAGCAAATCCACCTTTTCTGTTGGCGCCAGGACCTCCTTGGCTCCAAATCTTATGGCAAACACATTGTGGCCGCCCCTTACCCTTGATTCATAGGTCTGGGTCACATGGATTCTATAGCCTGATCTGACCAAAGCTCTGCTAAAGGCTTCCCCCACTGTCTGAAGCCCCTGACCAGCTTCACCACCTATGAGGACGTTGAAGTCCAGAAATTCCATCCACAAATCTCCTTTCTCTCCAGAAGCTTTCGGCCTGTCCCCAGATACCAGGACGGGTCAAAGCAAAATCGTACTTGACAGGATCCTCTGGGCAAACACGCCTGAAACCATCTGTGATCTCCAAGGCAGCCGCCAGATCAGGCTGCCTTCTTGTTGTGAAGCCCAAGATCATGCCCACCCGGTGCATGTGCACATCCAGAGGCACTATGAGCTGGGATGGATCCACCCCTTGCCAACCACCAGGGTCCACTTCGTCTTGCCTGACCATCCACCTAAGGTACAGATGAAGTCTCTTGCAGCAGCTCCCGCCCCAAGGCGAGGAAAGTACCTGAGAGGCCAAGCCCCTTGAGGCACAGTTCAGTTGAGCCATCCACCCGCAAAGGGCAGGAATTGTGCTGCTGTGCCCATGGGATATGCGCATGCTGAAACATTCACCCAGGGAACCCTCTTGTCTTATGATCCTGCCAACTCCCCACAGAAATGCTGCCAGTTTCTCACCGCTGGTAAACCTGTGTTTAAATCCTGACAGGAGAAGCTTTAGATCCCTTTCTCTGGAGTCAAGGATGAGCTGCCTGGGTGAAGGTCCCAAGAGCTGGAGCACATGGCTCACATTTCTTAAGATCTGTGCCACTCTCCCATAGGCCAAGGAGGCTGCCACCAGGCCTGCCACTTCCCGATCCAGAGGATTGGCGTAATCATAAAGGAACTCCAGGGGATCAGGATGAACAAACTCCCTGCGGTTGATTCGGCAATATAGCTCTTCCAGGAAGACTCTTAGGGATTCATCCCTTGTGGAGATACCTCCAGCTTCTGAATGCCTGCTACAGAGCTTTCTGGCCAAGCAGGGCTTCATGTCTCAGGACAGCCTCCTTAAGCCTTGAGCCAGCTCTTGGAGACCTCTATGGTCCAGGATGCGGAAGCCTCTGGTGCCATTTAATTGGATCAGTTCTTCTGCAGCCATCCTGGCCAATATCCTGGAGAGGGTCTCGGGTATTGTGCCCAAGAGGCTAGCCAACTGAGCCTTGGGGATCTCCAGGCTAAAGGAATTGCCTTTGCCGCCTATGGAACTCTCCTTTTCCAGAAGGTAGGCCGCCAGCCTGCCGGGAACTTCCTTCAAGGATAGATCCTCTATGAGCCTGGTGAACTTGCGAAGCCTCTTGGACAAGACCCCAAGCATTTTCAAGGCCACCGAAGGATCCCTTCGGATCATCTCCACAAGGGAGTCTTTGGGAAAAAAAAGAAGTCTGCTTTTCTCCATGGCCTGAGCCCCGGCCGGAAAACTCTCTTCTGAGAAGACCGCCACCTCCCCCAAAGGCTCCCCAGGGCCCAAGATATGCAGGATCTGCTCCTTGCCTTCAGAAGAGAGCTTGAATACCTTTACCCTCCCACTTAGCACCAGGTAAAAACCAGCGCAATCTTCCCCTTCGGAAAAGATCAACTGCCCTTTCTCAAAGACCTGTTCCAGGGCTGCCAGGGCCATCTGTTCAAGGTGCTCTCTGGAGAGCCCCTGAAAAAGTGGGGTCGAGGCTATGTGGTGAACCATGTCCATGGGAGAGCTTTCTTGATCTACGTCAAGGTCTTTCTTGGGCCATCTCTTATGATGAATATAACATCCTGTTTCCAAGGAGGCCAAGCCATGAAATGGAGTCCCCAGGCAGAGCAAGCCGTGCAGAAGGTGCCCTTTTTTGTACGCAAGAGGGTTCGCAGGCGAGTAGAGGAATATGCCTTCCAGGAAGGGGCATCGCAGGTGGAGCTGGAGCACGTGCTGGCCTGTCAGAGAAGGTTTCTGGAGCGGATGGAAGAGGAGGTCAGGGGCTACCAGGTGGAAACCTGCTTTGGTCCCACAGGCTGCCCCAATAGGGCAGTAGTGGCAGAAGACATGGCTTCCAAGCTGGAAAGGCTCTTGCAAGACAAGGGTATCAGGGAATTCCTGGCCCGAAAGGTGGGTGGCCCCTTGAAGCTGCATCACGAGTTCAGGATCTCCCTGTCCGATTGCCCCAATTCCTGCTCAAGACCCCAAATAGCCGACGTGGGGCTTGTGGGCTGCACAAAGCCCCTGGTCTCACTCACGGCATGTGAGGGATGTCAGGCTTGCGTGCAAGTCTGTAAAGAACAGGCCATTCAACTAGACTCCAGGGGCCCTGTCTTGGATCCCCATGGATGTCTTGGCTGCGGACAGTGCATCAAGGCATGTCCCAGTGGTACCCTGCAGGAGGGCCCCACGGGATACAGGATCCTGGTGGGTGGAAAACTGGGCAGACATCCAAGGCTTGCCACCGAGGTCCCAGGGGTTCACCCTGTAGGGGGAATCCCGCAAATGGTGGAGAGGATAGTGGATCTCTATATGAAAGAGTCCCGAGGAGGAGAGAGATTGGGAGAGATAGTGGAGAGGAAAGGTTGGCAGGGATTTCTGGATGAGCTTTTGAAAGGGCAAGTGTGACAGAACAACAATAATCTTGCTCATTGTGTGCCTGTTGGGAAACTGTGGCCTGAGGGCTCTGGGTGTGGTGCAGGGGTGCAAGAGCGCTGGGGGGCCAGAAAAACAGGGAGGTTTAGCCATGGATCGTTACATGAAGGCCTTTGTGATAATGTCCATGTCATATCTTGTGGCCGGGGCGGTCTTGGGACTTGCCCTGCTTTGGGACATCTCTTCTCTCCAGCTTAGGTTCGCACATGTGCATTTGAACCTCTTGGGTTTCATGGCCATGATGATCTTTGGCGTTGGATATTTCATCTTGCCTAGATTCAGCGGCAGGAACCTGAGGTGGCCGAGGCTTGTGGCAGTGCACTTCTGGAGCTCCAATGTGAGCCTGGTGGGCATGGTGGTTTTCTATTCTGTATGGCCCACAGGGTGGCTTGCCTGTTCTGTGGTTCAAGCCATGTCCACAGCTCTTTTTCTTGTGAATGTAGGTGTTTCTGTGACAGCCTCCTCCAAAGATGAGCTGTTTGAAAAGAAGCCGCAGTCCCAAGGTCCCGTGATATGGAGTGGGGCCAAGGTGGCTGATCTGGTGGAAAGATGGCCTCAGGTGAGAAATATCCTGGTCGCCAGAGGGATCAAGGCTCTGGAGGATCCAGGACACCTGGAGCATGTGAGAAAGCTTGGTGTGAGCCTGGGCATGTTGGCCAGACGACATGCTCTGGATGAGGCCGAGCTTCTCAGCGCCATAGCCACCGCAGTTGGAGGCCGGCTGGAATCCACTGGCTCAGGCACGAAAGACAAGCCCATAGGTAAGGACAGCATCATAAAAGAGGTGATAAGAGATTACCCGGCCACAGAAGAGGTCTTCAGGAAGTTCTATGGTGAGGGTTGTTTCTCGTGTCCAGGACAGGCCTTTGAGACCATAGCCCAGAGCGCCATGATGCATAACGTAGAGCTAGATAAGATCCTGATGGAGCTTAACCAGGCGGCCACAGAGGCCAGAGGAGGGCCAACCGAGGGGGTGTAAATTTCACCTGGGGGCTAAGATCAAAAAACACGGGAGGTGTGGCCATGGCAGGGAAAGAGGAAGAAAAGAAATGTTCCATGTGCGGGGCAAGCGAGCTGGAAACGGTGCTCTTACAGGCACGCAAGCAGGGAAGTCTCTTTTGGGTTTGTGTGAGGTGCCTTCCCATTCTGATCCACGGGTAGGCCCCCAGAAACTAATTTTTCTTAGCTTGACGTAGGTCAAGGCTGTAAGAGACTCTGTGGTTTAGGATAAGCCCACAAGAGGCAAGGATCTTTGGCCTCCAAGGCCCAGGCAGCAGAAGCTGGTGGGCCCAATACTCATGGTGTGAGGAGGAAGAATTCATGAAGGTTGCTCAGGCTACAGAGAAGATGGAAATGTTCTGTTACCAGTGCGAGCAGACGGCAAAAGGAGAGGGCTGCACAAGAATGGGAGTCTGCGGCAAGGACTCGGATGTGGCTGCTCTGCAAGATCTTCTGGTTTATGCCCTACAGGGACTCTCACAGGTGGCTACTCAGGCGCGCAAGTTGGCAGTAGTGGATCCAGAAGTAAATGGCTTTACGGTGGAGGCGCTCTTTTCCACATTGACCAACGTGGATTTTGACCCAGAGAGGTTTCCTGTTTTACTGGAGCGCTGTATCTCATTGAGGGAAGGGCTGAAGGCAAAGCTTAGGGCCGCTGGCCAAGAGATTCAACTGGGAGGTCCTGCCGAGTTGGAGTTGGCCCAGGGGCTAGAAGGCTTAGCGGAGCAAGGCAGGGACCTGGAGCTGCTTTATGGAGAACAGGAGGATCCAGACATCCGATCCCTCAAGCACACGACCCTCTTCGGCATCAAGGGAGTGGCGGCCTATGCGGACCACGCCCGCATCTTGGGCAAGGAGGATGATCAGGTCTATGCTTATATCCATGAAACTCTGGCCGCAATGCCCAGAAATGATTTGACATTGAGCGACTGGCTAGATATGAGCCTCAAGTGCGGGGCAACAAATCTAAGGGCCATGGAACTGTTGGATGAAGGCAACACAAGCACCTACGGGCATCCTGTGCCCACCAAAGTGCCATTGGGAGTCAAGAAAGGCAAGGCGATCCTGGTCTCTGGCCACGATCTCAAGGACCTGGAGGAGGTTCTCAAACAAAGTGAGGGCAAGGGGATCTACGTTTATACCCATGGGGAGATGCTGCCCACCCATGGCTATCCTGGGCTCAAGAAGTATTCTCACTTCTACGGGCATTATGGAACGGCCTGGCAAAACCAGCAGAAGGAGTTTGAGTCTTTTCCTGGGGCCATTCTCATGACCACCAACTGCATACAGAAGCCCAGGGACTCTTACAAGGCCAACATCTTCACCAGTGGACTGGTGGGATGGCCGGGTGTGGTTCACATCCAAGGAAGGGACTTCGGCCCTCTGATTCAAAGGGCTCTGGAGCTCCCAGGTTTTGATCAGGACCTGGAAAAAGACCACGTGATGGTGGGCTTTGGAAGAAATGCTGTCATGGGTGTGGCGCAGCAGGTCATAGATGCCGTTAAGTCAGGGGCCATAAAGCATTTCTTCCTGGTAGGTGGATGCGACGGGGCAAAACCCGGAAGGAGTTACTACAGCGAGTTCGTGGAGAAAGTCCCCAAAGATTGCGTGATTCTTACACTGGCCTGCGGAAAATTTCGATTCTTCGACAAGAAGCTTGGGGATATAGGTGGAATCCCCAGATTGCTGGATGTGGGACAGTGTAACGATGCTTACTCGGCCATACAAATAGCAATGGCCCTCTCCCAGGCCTTCAACGTGGGTGTGAACCAGTTGCCTCTGAGCCTGATTCTGTCCTGGTATGAGCAAAAGGCCGTGGCCATTTTGCTGACCTTGCTCCACCTGGGCATCAAGAACATCAGACTAGGGCCCAGCCTGCCGGCTTTCATAAGCCCAGGGGTGCTCCAGGTTTTGGTTAAGAACTTCGAAATAAAACCAATAACCACCCCAGAGGAGGACTTAAAGGCCATCCTGGGGTAAGCTGAGAAAGGGGAGACCCCCGCAACCCGGGGGATCCCCTTCTTTGGGAAGCCAAGGGAGGTATACCCATGAAGTGCCCGGGTCAGGACAGCCGATATTGGAGGCCAGGGGCGGTCTTTGAGGTGGACTGCCCCCAATGCGGCTCCCCGGTGGAGTTCTTCAAGGACGAGACCAAGAGAAAATGCAGGACGTGCGGCCACAGCCTGGTGAACCCTAAGATGGATTTCGGCTGTGCTGCCCACTGCAAGTTTGCGGCCCAGTGTTTGGGTGAATTACCTCCCGAGTTGGTGGCCCAAAGGGGTGAACTCCTCAAGGACAGGGTGGCCCTGGAGATGAAACGTTATTTCGGGCAGGACTTCAAGAGGATAGCCCATGCCACCAAGGTGGCCAGGTATGCTGACCAAATAGGCAGGCAGGAGGGGGCGGACATGGCGGTGGTGTTGGTGGCCGCCTATCTTCACGACATAGGCATCAGAGACGCCGAGCGGATTCACGGCTTCACATCACCGAGGCTTCAGCACAAGCTAGGACCCCCTGCAGCCAGGCAGATCCTGGAGCGCATGGGAGCCGGGGAAGGCCTTGTGGAGGAGGTCTGTGACATAATCGCACATCACCATCACCCCAGGAAGGAGGAGACCCTTAATTTCAAATGTCTTTACGACGCGGATCTCCTGGTAAATCTGGAAGAAGAGCTGCGGCGGGGTGTGGGAAGAAAAAAGGAGAGCCTGGAACGTATCATAGACAAAGCATTTCTTACACAGCAAGGAAAAAAGATGGCCAGGGAGTCCTTGTTGCAGGAAAACAGCCATTAAGAAAACCTTGGTGAGTGTTGGCACCTCGCTTGAGCTTCCCAATGAAGCAAGGCATACCAGGAGGCAGACAGATGAAGGTAAAGAGAAAGATAGTGCAAATAAACGAGGAGCTCTGTGACGGCTGTGGCATTTGCGTGCCGGCCTGTGCCGAAGGAGCCATACAGGTGGTGGAAGGAAAGGCCAGGCTCATGGCCGAGCGCTACTGCGATGGGCTGGGGGCTTGTCTGGGGGAGTGCCCCAGGGGAGCCTTGCAAGTGGTGGAACGGGAAGCCGAGGAGTTCGATGAAGAGGCCGTGGAGGAGCATCTGAGGGAGCTAAAGGCCAGCCCAGAGAAGGCCATGGCCTGTGGATGCCCCTCTTCTCAGGTCCAGAGCTTTGAGGTTCAAGGATCCTGCCAGCAGGCCAATGAACCCTCTCAAAGGCGTTCCCCGGTGGGCTCTGGCCTCAGCCATTGGCCGATTCAGATCCGCCTCGTCCCTCCCAGCGCCCCGTTTCTAAAGGGTGCGGATCTCTTGGTAGTGGCCGACTGCACGGCTGTGGCCTATCCAGAACTTCATCAGGATTTTCTGCAGGGCAGGGTTGTGCTCATGGGGTGTCCTAAGTTTGACGACGGCTCGCTTTATGTGGAGCGTTTCAGGGAGATATTCGAGAAGGCAGGTATCAAGAGTGTGACTGTCTTGACCATGGAGGTGCCTTGCTGCCAGGGGCTTCCAATGATGGTTAAAAAGGGCATGGAACTGGCTGGGAAAAGAATTCCTTTGGAGCAGGTGGTGGTAAGCACCAGAGGGGAAATACTTAGAAGAGCCAGCTCAGTTGCCTGAGACTTTGGCCCAAGGAACTGGAGGAAAAGCCATGGAGATAATGGATCTTGGCAGCAGAGGCAAGTTCGACCCCCAGAGGTTTCACATGGAGCTAATCCATGACATGTATACCTTCAGGATGATTCTTTTCAGCTTTGAGCCCGGCCAGGAGCTTCCGGTACACCATCATGAGGCAGACTCTGAAGTGGCCATACTGGTTCTGGAAGGAGAGGGAGAGTTCACTGGCGGAGAAAAAGGGATCCCAGCCAAGGCGGGTTCCCTGCTGGTTTGCAAGGTGAGCGAACCCCATGGGGTGCTTGCCAGGAGCCGCATGCGGGTGCTTGTGATCATCGCTCCGCCCATCTGAGCCGGGCTCTTGAACCCAGGGGGCACAAATGGCTAAGAGGGTGTACATAGAGGAAGATGAGTGCATAGGCTGCGGAACCTGCCAGGAGTTATGCCCGGAGGTGTTCCAGCTGGATGAAACCACTCAGAAGGCAAGAGTTTTGGTGGAGGAGGGCGGGCCTGAGGAGCTCATACAAGAGGCCGTGGATTCATGCCCGGTATCTTGTATTCATTGGAAGGAGTGAGCCTGGAGATGAGGCGAGTTAGTCTGGAGGTGGTTGTGCCTCCCTTTTGGGAAGCCGGGGTGGGCTGCAGCACCTGCAGGACCTTCATGGAGCAGGCAGGCCTCGCCATCCAAAGCGGCAGGGAGGAGTATCCTGAAGAATTGCTCAGCATGGCCCGCAATCTTTCCCACTGGCTGGATGGGATCCAGGCAAAGTACCCGCAGGTACTGAAGGTGGAGCTAGTGGATGGGCTCTCGCCCCTTGGAATTTGGAAGCAGCTTCGCCACAGGCTAAGACCGCTTCCTGGGTTCATCCTCAATGGTGTCAGGGTGTGTTGCGGTTGGGACCTGGGCAAGGCAGAGTCTCTCATAAGGGATAGGATGGGGGATCTGGGCTTTGTTGGCACAAATGCTCTTTCTCCTTCTTGATTTCCTGCCACATACAGCCTTGCAAGATGAGTTCCAGCTTGCAAAAGCTGCATTGGAGCCTTGCCCCTTCAAAGAGCTCATCAGGAGAGTATTTCTCTTTTCGGCCGCATATGGGGCATGAAAAGCAGATCTTGTTCTCCATTTGGTCCCCCTCCGGGCAAAACCCATTGCAATTAATCACACAAACAGCTTGGTCTTGATTTCATCTACGGCCGTGGCCACCAAGAAGTTCAGGGTTCAATTTCCTCCAGGACCTATCACTCCCTCCTGGAGCAGTAGTTCTATTTCTTCCTCCTCTATGCCCCAGCCCAGAAGTGCCCCACGGGTGGTCTCCGGACTGGGAGGGGTAGGAGGTCTTTTTATTTGGGCAGGTGTACGGCTGAAGCGAGGAGCAGGGCCTGGTTGCAGGATTCCGTCCAGCTCCAGGAAGGTGCCTCTGGCCAAGTTGTGGGGATGCAAAGGAGCCTCTTCCATGGAAAGAACTGGCGCAAAGCAGCTATCCGTGCCCTCCAAGATCTGACACCATTGCTCTCTGGTCTTAGTCTTGAACAGGTTTCTCAATGTTTCCTTCATCTGGGGCCAATGACTTTGATCCAGCTGATCCGGAAGCTCCTCGGCCTTCAGGCCCAGCCTCAGGAGAAGCTCCTGGTAAAACTTGGGTTCCAGAGCCCCCACTGCCACGAACTTCCCGTCCGAGGTCTCATACACCTCGTAGAAATGGGCTCCTGTGTCCAGAAGGTTTTCACCCCTGGCCAGCCTCCATGCCCCCATGGCCTTGAGGCCATAAAACATGGTCATGAGGGAAGCTGCCCCATCCACCATGGCAGCATCCACCACCTGACCCTGGCCCGAAACCCTGGCGTGAAGGATCCCGCACACTATGCCAAAGGCCAGATAAAGGGCTCCGCCTCCAAAATCCCCTACTAGGTTCAATGGGGGCACAGGAGCCTGTCCCTTTCGGCCAAAGGAGTCCAGGGCTCCGCTCAAGGCTATGTAGTTTATGTCGTGTCCGGCAGCGTGAGCCAGTGGGCCTTGCTGACCCCAGCCTGTCATACGACCGTAAACCAGCCTGGGATTTCTCTCAAGGCAAACATCCGGCCCCAACCCCATGCGCTCCATCACCCCCGGCCTGAATCCTTCGATGAGGGCATCGGCACGCTCTATAAGCTTTAGAACCAGCTCAACGCCTTGGGATTTTGCCAGGTCCACTGGAACCTGGAGTCTTCCCCTGGCAAGCAGATCGAAGCGCGTAGGCATGGTTATACCAAGATTGGCTGGGGAGAGCCTGGTTATGCGGATCACCTCTGCACCCATATCCGAAAGGAGCATGGCACACATGGGCCCAGGTCCTATGCCAGCCATCTCCACTACCCTGATATGTTCAAGGGGTCCCATTGCAGAGGCATCCTCAGTGCTTTGCCCACTCCCTCCAATGAAGGCCAGTCTTCTTTTCCCAATCGGTCTCGAATTTTCTGTTAAAGAAACCTTCCAATTTTTCCAGGAGCCTTTTCCAGCCTGGGAGATATTCATAACTGAGCACGTCTTCCAGGAAACCCACTATCTCTGGCATCATTTCCTTAGGGAGATAGGCCCTGGCACCCATTTCAAATGATTTTTTCAAGGCTTCTGGACTAAGGGCATGTGCTGTGAGCATGGCCACCGGAAGCTTGCGGGCAACGGCCCTCTCCAGCAGATCGAAGCCGTTTACCCCCATGATATCCAAGACCACCAAATCATAGGTCCACCCAGACAGCCTTTGTATGGCTTCATCATAGCTGGAGGCGGTCTCTACAGTACAGTCCTTGACGCTCTCGGTTATGATGTCCGTTAGGGAATCCAGCACGTCAGGCTCGTCATCTACCAAGAGTATTCTCTTGCCGCTCAAAACAGAAGATCCCATCATATCCTCCTTGGGAGCCAAGGTTTTGCCCATCTTTCAACAAGGAAAGCCACTTCACTTGAGACCTGGATTCATGACCAAGACCTGTGAACCCTTAGAGCTTCCAAGCCCAGCGTACATTGAAAAACTACCAGCTAGGAACCCAGACCCGAACTCAAAGCTAAGACCAGGGTAATCTTGAGGGGCAGTTCATCCAAGCACAGCCTCAATTCACCCGTTTCACCCGGTAATGGAAATGACTCGTCTTAGGAACCCTCTGACTGTGGATGCTCCATTGCCTGCAACAAGGCCCTCACATTCTTTCCCAGCACATTGAGGTTGTATCCTCCTTCCAGGATGGCAAAACATCCGGCCTTCCATTCTTGAGCTGCCAGAGTCGCAAGCCTTCCTATGGTCTCATAGTCTTCTGTGCTTAGAAGACCTCCCCAGTCTTCTTGGTGGAAATCGAACCCAGCCGAAATTCCTATGATGTCAACCCTTGGGCCCCTAAGCGCCTCTTTCACCTCCTCAAGATATAGTTCCCTGGTCCTGGCCGAAGGGTTGTAAATGCGCACCCAGGTTTCTTGCCCCAGAATATCTACGGTTCCATCCCCAAAGTGCAGGTCAATATCCAGGACCAGGGCTGTCTTGATGAGTCCCTCCTGTCTTAAAGAAAGAAGGGCAACTGCCATGTTGTTGAAATAACAGAAACCCCAGCAGTGGGAGTGGGAAGCGTGGTGCCCAGGGGGTCTTATGAGTCCGAAGCAGGGTTCACTGAGTCCTGTTTTGGCTGCAAGAACTGCTCCCCCTGCTGCCAAAGAAGCTATTGCATAGAGTCCCATGGCCTCAACATGCTGGAGGTGGGATGGGGCGTGGGCCAGACAAATCTGTTCTTTGGAGGCAGGGGAAGGCTCCAGAAAATCGGCCAAGTCTTGTATTTCCCTGAGCACAGCCTCCATGCGGCCGGCCTGTGCGGCAGGGTCATGGGTATAAACCTGTGTGAAGCTGGGGTGATATATTACTTTCATGCTTCACGTGGGTCAGAGCTCTTGGGCATAGCCTTGCTCTTGCCCCAAGCCTCTATAACTGAACAGGTTTGGGGGAAGTTTATTTGCTGCTTGTCTGCCTGTCAACCAGATAATCACCAAAGCAAGTAGGCAAAAGACATGCCAGGTGGAGCTGAAGCTTTGGCTAAGGAGTCTTTTTAATGGCACGTGGCAAAGCCCTCAGGCCTCTTGGGAGAAGATTCTTGGCAAAAAAAATCCTGATATGCCTGGTTTTGGGAGACTTGGACCCCAAGACCTGAGCATTGCTTTGGTGTGTCAAAATATGGGCTGGGGAGCTCTTATATTCCGAGCTGGAAGCCCAGGCATCCAGAGAAATTAAGCCCTTGCAGGGGGATCTCTTGTTAAGCTTGGCATTGGCTGGTAATCTCCCAGGGAGCTCATGTCAGGCTGAGCTCCTTGATCTTCAACCAAGAGATGGCACTGCAGGTCTTGAAAGGACTTCCTTTATGAGGCGATGGACAGTCTTGGCTTTGGTGGCTTCGGCTTTCTTGGCTGGGGAGCTCTTTCTGAGATTGGGTTGGTTGGGCTTTATGGAGAGATGGCAGTATGATCTGTTCCATCATGCTGCTGGATTCAGGGGCCCGGCAACGCATGTGGCCATCGTTTCAGTAGATGATGAGACATTGCTTCATCATAGGGACGAGCCCATGGTGTTTTGGGGTCCACACTTTGCCAAGGCCATGGAGGTCCTAAGAAGTGTGGGGGTAAAGGTCATTGGGCTGGATTACTTGTTTTCGGTCAGCCCCGAGTCTTGGCTTAAGAAGATGGGATTGCCCTATGAGCTTTCCAGCAGGACCTACGATGTGCCCATGCGGCAGCAATTGTCCAGAGGTTCTGTGATACTCATAGGGGTCCTGGCTGCCACCAAAGAGGAACATGGAGAGATTCTTTTGCCCGTGGAGGATTACATATTCAGCCTTCCCAACGGCCTTGGGGATGTGGGCTTGGCCAATTTTTTGAGTGACCCAGATGGTGTGGTGCGCAATTTTATTCCTCAGCTCTTGGAAGATGACACGTTGCCCAATCTGAGCTTTGGGACTTTGCTGGCCATGAGGGCCTCGGGGTTGGATCCTGGAGCCGAATTCTGGAATTTGGGCCCGAGGGTCCTACCCAGAAAGTCCCAACCCATTCCCATCAGGTTCGTGGGGCCGCCAGGGAGTATCATGAGGGTTTCCATGGCCAGAGTCCTGGCCCCAGGGGCAGAACAGGATCCTCAGGTACAGGCCCTCAAGGGGCGCATAGTAATAGTGGCTGCAGAGCACGTGGGCCTTCAGGATCTTCATCCGACTCCTTATTCCAGGGGTGGGTTGCTGGCCCAAAGCAAGATGATGAGTGGGGCCGAAATACATGCCAACATCTGTGAAACCATTCTTGGAAAGAGGTTTCCCCAAGAAGTGCCCGAAAGTGTTAGAATGCTCTTGGCAGCTCTTTTTGTGGGGTTTGGCTGCTTGTGCTTTCTGAGGCTAGATCCATGGAAGGGGTTTTTGGCTCTGGTCTTGATAAGTCTGGGATCTTGGGTGATTTCTTATGTTTTTTTTCTCTGGGATGGAATCCTTGCCCTTTCTGGGGCCCAGATCTCCACTGGGCTTTGCTTCTTGGGGGGACTGGGGCTCAGGCTAAGAGGAGTAGAGAGGGAAAGGCAGAAACTCAAGGCACTCTTCGGCAGGTATGTCTCCCAGGAGGTGGTGGAGAAGCTCTTGTATTCAGGCCACAGGCCTCAGCTGGGCGGGGAGGCAATGGAGGTGACAGTCCTGTTTTCGGACATAAGGGGCTTTACCAGGATCTCTGAGATGCTTACAGCCCAGGAGGTGGTGGAGTTGCTCAATGCCTTCCTGAGTAGGGCATGTCAGGCAGTGCTTGAAGAGGGAGGGATGGTGGACAAATATGTGGGGGATTCGGTAATGGCGGTTTTTGGGTGGCCCGTGCCCCACAGGGACCATGCTGCAAGGGCAATGCGTGCGGCACAGAAGATAGTAAGGGCAGCTCGAGAGATGGATGAATGGATGAGGGGCCGATTTGCTGGCAGGGGGCTTCCGGCTTTTCGAGTGGGGGTGGGTTTGCACACAGGGCCTGCTGTCTTGGGTAATATAGGCTCACCGCAGAGAATGGACTTTACTGCAGTGGGGGACACAGTGAACACCGCTTCCAGACTAGAGGGGCTGAGCAAGGAACTGAGCTGGAGCATAGTGGCCAGTGAGGCCACCTTTGAAGCCGGAGGAGAGGGTTTTGTCGTAGAGGGTGAAACAGTAGTGAATCTAAGGGGTAAGGCTGCCCCAGTAAAGGTGTATGGGGTAGCCACGAGCTGAGGGAAAAAAAGGAGGTCTATCATGGAAATCCATGGATTTTTTGCAAGGGGCAAATGGGCTGTCTTCTTGGGCCTTGCTCTTTTGGCCTGGGCTCAGTCTCCTGCCGTGGCTCAGCCTCCTCCCAGGGATGTGGGTTTGATAACAGCAGTTTCAGGGCAGGTGAGATATCAGGGGTATGGAGAATCCCAGGGACAGGCCGAGCCTTTCATGAAGGTGAGGCTGGGGGATCGCTTTGATCTGGGCAAGGACTCATCCTTGCAAATAGTGTTTTTCCAGGGCAGCCGCCAGGAGCTTTGGAAAGGGCCGGTCTCCTTCCGGGCCCTGGAGGCTCAGGGGGAAGCCTTGGGAGGGGCAGGTCAGGCTGCGGAGGTGAAGACTTTGCCTCCTGGCACCGGGCAGGGGATCCAGAGGGTCCCAGCTTTGCTTCGAAGAGCAGGGCTAAGTAGGGTTGGGGCAATGCAGGTAAGGGGATCCGGCTCAGGAGCCAAAGAGGGGCAAAGGCCAGGGCCAGCGGCCCTAAGCCAGGAGGAGAAGGCCGAACTTGATGGGGCCAGACAGACCTACAAGGCAATGCGTCAGAAAGCATCTCCCAATGATCTCACCCCAGAGCTTTTTCTTCTGGGCATGCTTTCAGAATATGAGCAATACGAAGAGATGCAGGGGCTTCTCCAAGAAGCCCTGTCCAGAGATCCCAGTAACGAGCTATTGAAGGAGCTGGCCGAATGGGTGGAAGCCCAGAGAAAAAAGTCCCGCTGATTCCCTGTTCAAAAAAGGGGGGAGATGGGGGATGAATCAGATTCGAATGCTGGAGATGGAATACCCTTATGCGGAATTCTCCACGGTGATAACTCCGGCCGTGGAGGCCGCAGTGGAACAGAGGAAGGTCCCCAGCACGGCTGTCTTGGACTTTTTCCCCCAGGACAGCATAACCCTGGGATATTTCGAGGACCCTGAGAAATGTGTGGACCTGGATTACTGCAGCCTCAAGGGAATATCGGTGCGCAGAAGGCGCAACACAGGCGGATCCATCCTGGGAGGCAAGGGCAGTGCTTTTTTGGTCTTGTGCCTGGATGTGTCACAGGATTGGGTGGGCATCAGGAGCTTGGCCGAGGGTTTCAGGCGCAGCCTCACGGCCATGGCCGAGGCCATGGGAGAACTCTTGGGCCTGGATGCCAGGTGGCGTCCGTTGAACGATGTGGAGGTGGGGGGTAAGAAGCTGGTTGCCTCTTCGGCAAAGCTGGAAAGAGATGTGTTGACCCTGCGGCTGGTCATCAACGCGGCTCGCGTGGACCCATCCATCTTGAAGTGCGCCATGAGGACTCCTCCGGAGAAGATGAAGGACAAGAGCTTCAAGGATCCTGCCCAGAGGGTGAGCTCCCTGGAGCAGGAGTTGGGCCGTTCCCTGAGTAAAGAGGAGGTCTCGGCCCTTGCTTGCCTCAGCGTGGAAAAGATGTTTGGCAGGGATGTGCTGTTGGTGCCCGGTGAACTCAGTCCTGAGGAAAAACAATATGCTAAGGAATTTGAACAGCTGCTTTGTTCACAGGAGTGGTTCTGGGGCCGCTCGGAGCTGCGTAGATCCGCCTGCGTGGATCCCCTTTGTTCCAGGGTGGAAGGGCTCTACAAGGCCCTTGCAGGTCTCATCAGGGTAACCTTGTGGGTAAGAGACAAAACCATCCAGGATCTTTTGATAACAGGGGACTTCCACGCCCGGCCCCTTCAGCTAATAGAGGAGATGGAGGAGTGCCTAAGAGGAGCCAAGGCCGAGCTGGAGTCCATAGCCTCAAGGCTCTTTCCCCTTCTGGATAGGCCTGGGGTGGAGCTTCCAGGAGTATCCAAGGAAGATCTGCTGGTGCCTTTTAGCCAGGCCCTGGAAAGGCTTGGGAGCGGCCAGAGATGATGTTGTGCTTTTTTCCCAAAGCCCTGTAAAGCAGAATCCCTCTGCCTTGTCAGGCTATCTCCCTTGGAATCAAAGTCCCAGATAGCTTTTTCGAACCACCTCATTGCTTAGAAGAGATTCTGAGTCCCCCACGGCCACTATGCGCCCTGAGGAGAGCACATAATTTCTCACAGCCATGCGAAAGACTGCCCCTACCTCCTGTTCCACGAGCAAAATAGGAACTCCCATGGCACTTATCTGGGCTATCTTGGAGAAGACCTCTTGCCTCATGAGGGGGGCCAGGCCTGTGGAAGGCTCGTCTATACAAAGCAGTTTGGGCCTGAACATCAAGGCCCTTCCTATGGCCAGCATCTGTTGCTCCCCGCCTGAGAGGGTGCCTGATATCTGCCGGGCCCGTTCTCTCAGAATAGGAAAAAGAACATAAACTTGCTCCAGGTTTTCTTTGAGTTGCCTGCGATCCTCAATCAGATAGCCCCCTGCATAAAGGTTGTCCAAGACCGTGAGTTCGCGAAAAGGTCTTCTTCTCTCTGGGCAATGGATGAGCCCCCTGCGGGCTATTTGGTGAGCCGGGAGGTCCTGGATCAGCTCATTGTCAAACTTGACCGTGCCTTCCAATCTAATGTCTCCACCGGTGGTGCCTCGCTTTACCTGTTTTTCCCAAGCCACAAGACCTGTGATGGCCCTCAGAAGGGTGGACTTGCCGGCTCCATTGGGCCCCACCAGGCTCACCAGCTCCCCACGGTCCACCTCCAGGCTGACCTTGTTGAGAATCATGGCCTTCTCATAGCATACTGTGATTTCCGAAACCTCAAGGAGCGGCACTTTGGGCCTCCTTCCCCAGATATGCCTCTACGACCTTCGGGTCCCTTACTACCTCTTCTGGTTTTCCGTCAGCAATGACATTGCCGAAATTAAGGACCACAATTCTATCAACTATCTGCATGAGCTGCTGAAGTTTGTGCTCGATTATTATCATGGCAGGCCCTTCACTGTGGAGCCTTCCGAAACGGCCTCCCTTGTGGAGCCTTCTCAAGGACTTGGCCATGAGCTCGGTTTCGGCAGGGCTCAATCCACCGAAGGGTTCGTCCAGAAGCAGCAACTCAGGATCCGTGGCAATGGCCCTGGCCACTTCCAACCTCTTGAGATCTCCCTGGGAGAGGGTGGAGGCCTTCTCCAATGCCATGTCAGAGATGCCAACGAACTCCAGGGCGTCCATGGCCCTGGCCTCGACCCTCTTTACCCATTCCCCCCTCTTCATGGCCCTGGGGCAAAGACATGAGACCATCACATTGGCTATTATGGGCAGTCTTCTGAAGGGCCTCATGTTTTGAAATGTGCCTGCTATACCCAAATTGACAACATCCCAGGTCTTGAGCCCCACGATGTTTTTCCCCTTGAAAAAAATGCTGCCTTCATCAGGGGCCAGTATGCCCAGGACAAGCCTCAGAAGGGTGGTCTTGCCCGCTCCGTTGGGGCCTATGAGTCCCACCATCTCGTCTCTGCGAACCTTGAAGCTCACGTTGTTGACTGCTCTTAAGCCTCCGAAGTTCTTGGAGAGGCCCTGAACTTCCAGCAGCACTTGCCCCATATCAGTGTTCCTCCGCCTCTTCCCTGAGCTCCCTCCTGGAGACCTTACCCACATCAGTCTTGGGAAGCTCTCCTCTGAATTCGATGATCTTGGGCACTTTGTAGTGGGCCAGATGTTGCTTGCAGAAATCTATTATTTCCTCCTCCGAGATCTTTCCCCTGGCCTCGGACTGGAGCACCACATAGGCCTTTATTATCTGGCCAACCTTGGGGTCCGGGACTCCCACGACTCCGGCTGCCTTCACCATGGGATGGCTGTAAAGCACCTCCTCCACATGCCTGGCAAAAACCGAATAACCCTTGTACTTGATCAGGTCTCTCTTGCGGTCAAAAAAGCGAAAATATCCTTCCTGGTCCATGCTTACTAGGTCCCCGGTGCGAAGCCACCTGCGCCCCTCCAGTTGGACAAAAGGTAACTGATCACAGGTTATGTGAGGAGATATGTCAATGCTGAGGTATCCAGGCCAGATTGGGGGGCTGGCCTGCAAA